>NZ_JBLVOH010000040.1:19887-30679 GCF_053543675.1 Microbacterium umsixpiens | reverse complement strand
CCCCCGCCCTCGCTGCATCCGCCCGCCGCCCGGTGGCCGTGCGCTCCCCCCTCGTCCGTCGCCTCGCCCGCGATCTCGGCCTCGACGTGCACGCGATCGCCGCGACCGGCCCGGACGGAGCGATCACCCGCGCCGACGTGCTGCAGGCCGCGGTCGAGAACGCCGTCGACGGCGCCGCCGCGCATCACCGCGCCGCGAACGGGACGGGTGAGTCCGTCGACGGGCTCGACGTCGTCTCCCGCGAGCGCATGTCGCCGCTGCGGCGCGCGGTCAGCGCGAAGCTCACGCGCAGTCGCACCGAGATCCCCGAGGCCACCGTCTGGGTCGACGTCGATGCCACGTCGCTGTGGGAGCTCCGAGCGCAGATGGCCCCGGAGGGCGGCAAGGCCCCCTCGGTCACGGCACTGCTCGCGCGCTTCGTCCTGCTCGCCCTCGAGGACTACCCGGTGCTGGCCTCCCGACTCGACGAGAGCGGCGAGGAGCTGATCTCGTTCGACGGCGTGAACCTCGGAATCGCGGCGGACACCGAACGCGGACTCCTGGTCCCGGTCGTCCCCCGTGCGCACGCCCTCACCGTGGAGCAGCTCGATGCGGCACTGCGCGAGCTCACCGCCACGGCCAGAGCAGGCACGATGCCGCCGGAACGCCTGCGCGGCTCGACCTTCACCCTCAACAACTACGGCGGGTTGGGTGTCGACGGCTCGGCGGCGATCATCAACTACCCGGACGTCGCCATCCTCGGCATCGGCCGGATCATCGAGCGGCCGTGGGTCGTCGACGGGGCGATCGTCGCGCGTCGTATCGTGCAGCTGTCGCTCGCGTTCGACCATCGCGTCTGCGACGGCGGGTACGCGGCGGGATTCCTGCGGCGCGTCACCGAGCTCATCGAGCATCCGCTGCGCGCGTTCGTGCGGGTCTGAGACCGCCCGAAGCCCCTCGGGCCGACGCGGCGCGTGTGCCATAATTACCATACGATCGGTCAGTAATTCCTGGCCATGCGAGAGGGCGACGGCCCCTCGCCGAGACGACGAAGTCAGGAGATCCGCATGACCGAGGCATTCCTCGTCGGAGGGGCGCGCACCCCGGTCGGGCGCTACGGCGGCGCGCTCGCCACCGTCCGCCCCGACGACCTCGCCTCGATCGTGGTGGCCGAAGCCGTGCGTCGGGCCGGCATCGATGCGACGCAGATCGACATCGACGAGGTGATCCTGGGCGCGGCGAACCAGGCCGGTGAAGACAACCGCAACCTCGCGAGGATGGCGGTGCTGCTCGCCGGGCTCCCCGACAGCGTCCCGGGCATCACGGTGAACCGGCTCTGCGCTTCGGGCATGTCGGCCGTGACCATGGCCGCGCAGGCGATCCGCGCGGGCGATGCCGACCTCATCGTCGCCGGCGGCGCTGAGTCCATGACCCGTGCGCCCTGGGTGCAGGCCAAGCCCGAGAAGGCCTGGTCCAAACCGGGCGCGGCCTTCGACACCTCGATCGGCTGGCGCTTCCCGAACCCCCGCCTCGTCGCCCGCGACAAGGCGACCTTCTCGATGCCCGAGACCGCGGAGGAGGTCGCCCGGATCGACGGGATCACGCGTGACGAGGCCGACGCCTTCGCCCTGCGTTCGCAGCAGCGCGCCGCCGCCGCGATCTCGACCGGACGCTTCGTCCCCGAGATCGTCGGCGTGCCGACCGCGGCCGGAGAGGTGCTGGTCGACGAGGGCCCACGACCCGAGACCACGCTCGAGGCGCTCGCCCGACTGCGCCCCGTGGTAGCCGGCGGCCAGGTCGTGACGGCCGGGAACTCCAGCGCCCTCAACGATGGAGCCTCGGCGATCGTCGTGGCCAGCGGCGAGGCGGTCGAGCGCCACGGTCTCGTGCCCCGCGCCCGGATCGTCGTCGGCACCAGTGCCGGTCTCGCACCGGAGGTCATGGGCCTCGGCCCGGTGCCCGCGACGCAGAAGGCGCTCCACCGCGCCGGACTCACCATCGACGACATCGGCTCCGTCGAGCTCAACGAGGCCTTCGCCACACAGTCGATCGCCTCCATCCGTCGGCTCGGCCTCGACGACGAGCGCGTCAACGCCGACGGCGGGGCCATCGCCCTCGGCCATCCGCTCGGCTCGTCCGGCTCCCGCCTGCTGATCACACTGCTCGGGCGCATGGAGCGCGAGGGCTCCCGGTACGGACTCGCGACCATGTGCGTGGGCGTCGGTCAGGGTGCGGCCGTGATCCTGGAGAAGGTGTGATGCCCGCCCCGGCGAATCCCGAAGAACCGTTGCTCGTCGAGCGGCACCCCGACCGTGTGGTCGCCACTCTCAACCGTCCGCACAAGCGCAACGCGATCGACCAGGCCACGATCGATGCCCTGCACCTCCTCTGCGATGAGCTCGAGGAGACCCCGCGCACCCTGATCCTCGTCGGTGCCGACGGCGTCTTCGCGGCCGGCGCCGACATCGCCGAACTGCGGGAACGCCGGGCCGCCGACGCGCTGCGCGGCATCAACGCGCACGCCTTCGTCCGGGTCGCCGAGCTGCCGATGCCGGTCATCGCAGCGATCGACGGCTATGCCCTGGGAGGCGGCGCCGAACTCGCCTACGCCGCAGACATCCGCATCGCCACACCCGCACTCGCGATCGGCAACCCGGAGACGGGCCTCGGCATCCTCGCCGCCGCCGGCGCGAGCTGGCGGCTGAAGGAGATCGTCGGCGACGCCAGGGCGATCGAGCTGCTGCTCACCGGGCGCACGGTGAGGGCCGAGGAGGCGCTGCGCATCGGTCTCGTCTCGGCGATCCACGACCCCGAGGAACTGCTGGCTGCGGCCGAGGCGATCGCCGACCGGATCGCCCGCAACGACCCGGCCGCCACCATCGCGACGAAACGGGTGTTCCGCGCGCCCCGCGACCGCCACCCCGCCGCCGATCTGGAAGCCCAGGCCGAGCTCTTCGAGAGCCCGGAGAAGTTCCGACGCATGATCGACTTCCTGGAACGGAGAGACCGATGACCGAGGCCACGCCCCACGCTCCCGCGCACGTCGGAGTGCTCGGCGGCGGGCGCATGGGCGCCGGCATCGCCCACGCGTTCCTTCTCGCGGGTTCGCGCGTGACGGTCGTCGAACGCGATGCGGATGCTGCCGCGGCAGCCGCCCACCGCGTGCTCGAATCCGTCGACGCCTCGATCGCCCGCGGCACCGCGGCCGAACCGGGAGACGCCTACCGGGCACGCTTCGACGCGAGCACGGATGTCGCGCTGTTCGCGCCGTGCGACCTCGTCGTGGAGGCCGTGCCCGAGGATCTGGCCTTGAAGGTCGACGCCCTCACTCGCGTCGAAGCGCAGATCGGACTGGACGCCGTCCTCGCCTCGAACACCTCGTCGATCTCGATCGATGAGCTCGCCGCAGTGCTGGACCGTCCGTCGCGCTTCCTCGGAATGCACTTCTTCAACCCGGTGCCCGCGTCCACCCTGGTGGAGATCGTGCGCGGCGCGGCCACCGCTCCCCCGCTCGTCGACGATGCGAGGGCCTGGGTGCACGCCCTCGGCAAGACGCCGATCATCGTGGCCGATGCCCCCGGGTTCGCGTCGTCGAGACTCGGCGTCGCGATCGGCTTGGAGGCGATCCGCATGCTCGAAGAGGGCGTCGCCTCCGCCGAAGACATCGACGCCGCGATGACCTTGGGCTACAAGCATCCGGTCGGGCCGCTCCGCCTCACCGACATCGTCGGGCTCGACGTGCGGCTCGGCATCTCCGAATACCTCGCCGCGAACCTCGGCGAACGCTTCGAACCGCCGGCTCTGCTGCGCCGCCTCGTCGCCGAGGGCCACCTCGGACGCAAGAGCGGACGCGGGTTCTACGAATGGGACGCCTCATGAAGGGAACTGACATGACCGAGATCCTCCCCAGCTACCTGCAGGGATCCTGGTGGTCGCCGGCTGCCGACGCCGAGCCGACCGAGGTGCGCGACGCCTCGACGGGCGAGATCGTCGCCCGCGTGTCGACCGAGGGCATCGACCTCTCGGCGGCTCTCGCCTACGCCCGCACCGCGGGGCAGGCTTCGCTCGGTGAGCTGACCTTCCACCAGCGCGCGGTGCGGCTCAAGCAGCTCGCGCTCGCGCTCACCGAACGCAAGGCGGAGCTGTACGAGATCTCGAGCCGGACGGGCGCGACCGCACAGGACTCGTGGGTCGACATCGACGGCGGTATCGGCGTGCTGTTCGCTTACTCCAGCAAGGGCCGGCGAGAGCTGCCGAACGCGAAGGTCTACATCGACGGCGCGGTGGAGAACCTGTCCAGGGACGGCTCGTTCCTCGGGCGCCACATCTACACCCGGCTCCCCGGTGTCGCGGTGCAGATCAACGCGTTCAACTTCCCGGTCTGGGGCTCGCTGGAGAAGTTCGCGCCCGCTTTCCTGGCGGGTGTGCCGACCGTCGTGAAGCCCGCGACCCCGACCGGGTACCTCGCCGAGGCGATGGTGCGGATCATGGTCGAGTCCGGTCTGCTGCCCGAGGGCTCGCTGCAGCTCGTCTCGGGCAGTGTTCCCGGTCTCTTCGACGAACTGCGGCTGGGCGATCTGGTGGCGTTCACCGGATCGGCGTCGACCGCCGAAGGGCTGCGTGCCCACGATGCGGTTCAGACCGGTGGCGTGCGCTTCACGAGCGAGACCGACTCCATCAATGCGTCGATCCTCGGGACGGACGCCGTCTCGGGCACGCCCGAGTTCGACGCGTACATCAAGCAGCTCGTCGCCGAGATGACCAGCAAGGCAGGACAGAAGTGCACGGCGATCCGACGCGCGATCGTGCCGGTCGGTGCCGTCGACGACGTGATCAGCGCGGTGCGGGCACGACTGTCCGAACGCATCGTGCTCGGCGACCCTCGGGCGGAGGGCGTCACGATGGGCCCGCTGGCCTCGACCGCCCAGCGCGACGAGGTGCTGCGCCAGGTGGCACGGCTGCAGGACGGCGGTGGCGAGCTGGTCATCGGCTCGACCGATGCTCCGGACGTGCGACACAGCGACGGAAGTCAGGGGCCCTCTCCGGATGGCGCCTTCCTCGCGCCGATGCTGCTGCGCTTCTCCGACCCGCAGAGCGCGGCGGTCAACGAGATCGAGGCGTTCGGCCCGGTCTCGAGCATCGTCGGCTATCGCACCCTCGACGAAGCGAGCGCCCTGGTCGCCCGGGGCGGTGGCTCCCTGGTGACCAGTGTCGCCACGCACGACCCCGAGGTCGCCGTCGCGCTCGCCACCGGCATGGCCGCCTACAACGGACGCGTGCTGTTCCTCGATCGCGACGACGCCCGCAGCTCCACGGGCCACGGCTCTCCGCTGCCGAACCTCGTGCACGGCGGCCCCGGCCGCGCCGGCGGTGGCGAGGAGCTCGGCGGCATCCGTGCCGTGCTGCACCACATGCAGCGCACCGCGGTGCAGGGCTCGCCCGCGATGCTGACCGCCCTGACCGGGGTCTGGCATCAGGGCACGGTGGCGCGTCCGTACCAGGAGAGCGGGGGCGTCCACCCCTTCCGTAAGTCGCTGGCCGAGCTGCGCATCGGCGATCAGGTCGCGAGCGGCTCCCGCACGGTGACGCTCGAAGACATCGAGACGTTCGCGGCGTTCACCGGCGACACCTTCTACGCGCACATGGACGAGGCATCCGCCGCCGCGAACCCGTTCTTCCCCGGTCGCGTCGCCCACGGCTACCTGCTCGTGTCGTGGGCTGCCGGCCTCTTCGTCGACCCGGCGCCCGGTCCCGTCCTCGCGAACTCGGGCTTGGAGAACCTGCGCTTCCTGACCCCGGTCTCCCCCGGCGACGAGATCCGCGTCGAGCTCACCGCCAAGCAGATCACTCCCCGCGAGACCGACGAGTACGGCGAGGTGCGCTGGGACGCGGTGCTGAAGAACCAGAGCGACGAGATCGTCGCCACGTACGACGTGCTCACCCTCGTCGCGAAGGAGCAGGCCGCAGCCGCCTGATCCCCGGCGGGCGCGCCGGTCAGGAGACCGGGGCGCTCGCGGGATCGTCGGATCGTCGGCGCAGACCGTCGAGGGCGATGGCGACGACGTCGTCGGCGAGCCGATCCGCGCCCTCGCGGCCGCCCGGTCGGTACCACTCCACGATCGAGTTGATCATTCCGAACGCCAGGCGGGCCACGACGCTGGCGTCGATGTCGGCGCGCAGCGTACCTTCGGCCTGTGCTTCCGAGACGAGCGCGGTGATCCGGCGGTCGAACGCGCGACGTCGAGTGAGCGCACGGCGCTCGACATCGGTGTTGCCGCGCACTCGCAGCAGGAGCGTCACGGAGGGGAGCTGGTCCACCAGCACGTGGACGGCACCCCGGAGGACGTGCTCGAGGCGGGCGACCGCGCGGGAATCGTCACGATCGACGGTGGCCGGGAGCGGGTCGTCCACCACGGCCTCGAGCCCCCCGAGCGCGGCGTCGAGGGCGAGGTCGAGCATCTCGTCCTTCGATCCGAAGTGATGGTAGATCGCCGACTTCGACAGGCCGAGCCGCTCGGCCAGCATGCCGATCGAGGTCGCGTCGTACCCGTGTTCGTTGAATGCGGCGACGGCGACCGCGAGGATGCCCTGCTGGTCGTACCCGGGGCGGCCTCGTCGCGTGCTCTGCATCTCGGACATCCCCACAGTCTCGCATCGGATCGCGCTGTCGGCCGGGAGCGGCAGCACGGGTCAGTAGGTCTGGTCGGTGGTGCGCGAGCGACCACGGAACTCCGCGACCGGATCGCCGAGTTCGTCGACGACCGTCACGTCGTAGATGCCGGAGCGGCCGCTGCGGGTGCGCCGCACGGCCGTCGCGGTCAGCGTCTGTCCGGCGACGGTGGATTTCAGGAAGGAGATGTCGGCGCCCGCGGCCACCGTGACCCGATCGTCCTCGTTGCAGGCGATCGCGAAGGCCGTGTCGGCCAGGGCGAAGACGAAGCCGCCATGGGTGATGTGGAACCCGTTGGTCATGTCGTCGCGCACGCGCATCGAGACCACGGCGTGTCCGGGATCGTCGCGTTCCACGACGAGGCCCAGCGAGGCGGAGGCGCGGTCTCGCTCCATCATGGCGCGGTTGGGGCGCACAGAGTCCGTGGCCTGCGGCGTCGCATCCGTCATCGTCGACCTCCTCGTCGCGCGGATGCCACCGCAGCAGCGCCCGACAGGCCCATACTAACTGACCGATTGATCGGTAAAGAAGGGTGGTCCGCGGCGGCTCGCCGCACGCGGGTCAGCCGAAGACCAGCGGCTTTGCGAGCGTGGCGTCGTCGACCGTGATGCCGGTGATCACCGCGGCGGCGTCGGCCGTCGAGTCACGATCGAGGCGGAACCGCATCACGACGCCCTCGCGGCTGGACCACTCGTAGAAGTACTCGCCCGACGAGACGATGCGCAGTGCCGTCCCCTCGGGGAAGGCGGCTGCCGCGGCGCTCAGGGGATCGCCGACTCGCACACCGCCGGCGGACGGAAGCGACGCGCCATCGTGGGTCAGGTCCCCTGCGACGTTCGCGATGCCGACGGAGACCCCGGCCACGACGGTCGACTCGTCCTGCGTCCAGAGCACCAGCGAGGCCGACCCATCGGCCGAGATCAATCGCGTCGGCGCCCCTGGCCACTCGGACTCCGCGACCCGTGCTCCGGGCACGGCGGCGATCGCCTCATCGAGCTCGACGCCCAGGCGCACCGGGCCGACCCCCGCCGTCGTGATCTCCCACTCGCTCCAGGGCGCCGCGGCGTCGGCGGCGGGGACGTCCACGGGAACGGGCGGGTTCTCCGTCAGCTCGTCGATCAGCTTCGCCCGCGCCTCGCTCGCGCGATCCCGCAGCAGCGCTGCGGCGGCCTCCGTGTCGAACGCGGGCTCGCCCGTGAAGGGCTGCCACATCTCGACGACCACGTTTCCGACCGAGGAGTAGGTCTTGTAGAGGGAGTGACCGTCGCCGCCCGGGTAGGTGAGGACCAGGGATCCGGCGATGGCGCGGACGCCCCCGTCGCCCTCGGCCGTCGACGAGGCGAAGGAAGAAGGCGCCCCGCCGAAGGTGAACTCACCGCACTGCTCCGCGGCTTGGGCGTACTGGTCCATGCGCGCCGTGGCGGCCGCTTCATCGGCGAACTGCATCACGTGGAGCCAGCCGTCTCGCCCTTCGGAAACGGTCGTCGTCCACGTGACGGACCGTGCACCGATGGAGCCCAGCGAGGCTTCGGCGTAGACCGCGTTGCAGATGGAGGGATCCGGCTCGTAGCCGCCCCCGTCGGACACCTGGATCAGGGAGGGCACCGCCGGGCTGACGTCACCCACATCGGGAAGCAGACCGGAGATCTCCTCGGCACTCAGCAGGAACCAGTCCAGCTCGTCGCCGACGAAGGCGATGGGTCCGGCATACGGGTCGGGAGCCGGGGATTCCGGCGCGGCCGTGGGCTCGGGTGTGGGCGTGGACTGCGGAGTCGGAGCGCACCCGGAAAGAGCCGCCAATGCCCCGACCGCGACCACACCGATCAGGCCCTGCACGAACGTCCTCGACCGCGACATGTCCCACTCCGATCCACACTCGGCGCCGGCATCGGCGCACCCCCGTGCAGCCGAGCCTAGAGCCTCGCCCCGGGCATCTGAGGCGCTCGTTCCACGTCGAGATCAGAATGAGATTCTGCACATGCCGGAGCACGCATATGCGGTGCGATCACCGAGCGTCGGCACGCTGCAGAGCGGCGGCGCCCACGGCCCTGGCCTCGTCCGCGGTGGCGGCCTCGAGCACGGCCTCGGCGGCGCGACGGCACTCCTCCTCAGTCACATCGCGGAGCGCCTCCGCGACTCGTCCGAGCGACCTCGGGGTCATCGAGAGCGAGGTGACCCCGAGCCCCACGAGCACCGGAGCGAGGGTCGGGTCCCCACCCGCCTCTCCGCAGACACCCACCGGCTTCCCCGCCGCACGCCCCGCCGCTCCGACCACGCCGATCAGGCGCAGCACCGCGGGCTGCCACGGATCGTTCAGATCACCCAGGTCGCTGAGCAGCCGATCGGCGGCGAGCGTGTACTGCGCGAGGTCGTTGGTTCCGAGGCTCACGAAGTCGACCACCTCGAACAGCTCGGCGGCGAGAAGTGCCGCCGACGGTGTCTCGATCATGATGCCGACGCGGCCGATCCCCGCCGCACGCGCGAGATCGGCGAACTCCCTGGCCTCTTCGACGGTGGCCACCATCGGGGCCATCACCTCGACCTCGGCCGGCTCCTCGGCCGTGGCGAGCGCGAGCGCGCGCAGCTGGTCCGCGAGCAGCTGCGGCCGGCGGCGCGCGATCCGGAGTCCCCGCACGCCGAGCGCCGGATTGTCCTCCTCGTCGGAGTTCGCGAACGGGAGGGGCTTGTCGCTCCCCGCGTCCAGCGTGCGCACGACGACCTTGCGATCGGGGAATGCGGCCAGGACACCGCGGTAGGCGGCGGTCTGCTCCTCGACCGTCGGCGCTTCGGTCCGGTCGAGGAAGCAGAACTCGGTGCGGAACAGGCCGACGCCCTCCGCCCGTGCCGCCGCGGCGTTCACGGCATCCGGAGCACCGCCCACATTCGCCAGCAGGGCCACGCGGTGCCCGTCGGCGAGCCGCCCGGATCCGTCGAACTCGACGACGGTGGCGGCGGCCTGTGCTTCGGCGACGCGGGATGCCGGCGGATCGACCTCTACCGTGCCGCGCCCGCCGTCGACGAGGAGCGTCGAGCCGACCGGGATGCCGACCGCGCCGGTGACGCCGACGACGGCGGGAAGACCGAGCGATCGCGCGATGATCGCGGTGTGCGAAGTCGGTCCGCCCTGTTCGGTGACGAGCGCGACGCAGTGCCCTCCGGCGAGGGCCGCGGTGTCGGCGGGCGCAAGGTCCGTCGCGACGAGCACGAACGGCTCATCGCGCTCGGGCGCCCCGGGCATGTCGACCTGGAGGATCTCGGCGATGATCCGGTCCCGCACGTCGCGGATGTCGGCGACACGCTCCGCCATCCGGCCCCCCAACGCGGCGACACCCTTCTCGTGCGCCGCTGCGGTCTCCCAGATCGCGCGCGCCGCACTGCGGCCCTTCGACCGGACGAGCGCCGTCGCCTCCGAGACCAGCTCGGGGTCGGAGGCCAGCAGGCGCGACGCATCGAGGATCGCCCTGGTCTCCCCCGTCGCCTGAGACGTCCGTGCGCGCAGCTGATCCGCCACGGCCACGGCGGCCCACTCGATCGCCGAGACCTCGGCGTCGCGGTCGGCCGAAGCGACGACCTCGCCCGCCTCCGGTTCGCCGACCGCCGGCGCGAGGTGCACGAGCGGTGCGGCCACGCGACCGGGACTGACACCGCGGCCCCGCAACACCGCGCCGGACGCGATGACGGGCGCCGGGGCGTCGGAGAGCGGGGCGGTGGATCCCGAGGCCGCCGCAGCCGCCGTCGGTGCTGCTTCGTCCGTCCCCTCGCCGAAGCCGTCGTCGAACAGCGCGGACAGCTTCTCCAGCACCGCGTCGGCTTCCGGGCCGCGCGCGACCAGCTCCAGTTCGTCGCCCTGCCGAGCCCCGAGTATCAGCAGTCGAGAGAGGCTCGCGGCCGGCGCGTCGGGACCGTCTGGTAGACGACGCAGCCGCACATCGGCCCCCGCCGAGGCTTCGGCGATCAGCGCGGCGGGGCGCGCATGGATGCCCAGCGGATTGCGCACCCGCACCCGTCGGACGATCTCCTCGCCGGTCGGCCCCCCATCCTCTGCGACACCGGATGTGGTCTCGGCGTCGGGCGACGGCGCCGCGTCGTCAGGCACCCCGAGTTGCCCGGTCTTCGCGCCGAGTGCGGCGGTCGCTTCCGCCG
>NZ_JBLVOH010000040.1:9832-19867 GCF_053543675.1 Microbacterium umsixpiens | reverse complement strand
ACGACCGCCGCGAGCAGCCCCTCCACGAACGGAGCCGGCACGAGGCGCACGGGCACGTCACTCGCACGCAGCTCGAGTGCGAGCTCGGCACTCAGCACGGCCGATCCGAGATCCATGAGGACCAGGACGCCGTCGCAGTCCGCCGCGAGCTCGTCGATCGCGGCGGCCACCGCCACTGCATCCGTCCCGAGGATCGGCGTGCCGTCGCCGTCCACTCCCGCGCCGGCGGCGACCTGCACGCGCACCCCGCCGCCCTGCACCATCTGCAGGGCAAGCTCCAGGGCCGCCTCCCCGAGCCGTGCACTGTGGGAGACGGCGACGATGCCGATCATCCGGCGCTGCCCTCCACCGCTGCGGCGAGCGTGTCGAACAGGATCGCCGTCGATGCGGCTCCCGGATCGAGGTGCCCGGCGCTGCGTTCGCCGAGATAGCTGGCCCTGCCCTTTCGGGCGACGAGCGGGAGCGTGGCGTCGCGGCCGGCCGCGGCCGCATCCGCTGCGGTCCTCGCGGCATCGACGACGGACGCACCTCCGGCGAGCGCGGTGTCGAGTGCCTCGACGGCCGGAGCCATCGCGTCGAACATCGTCTTGTCGCCCGCCTCGGCCTTCCCTCGCGCCACGATGCCGTCGAGTCCTGCGCGCAGGGCGGCGGCGAGCGCCGGCCCGTCGAGCTCCGACACGGCACCGGCCGCCATCCCCATCCGCAGGAAGAACGTGCCGTAGAGCGGTCCGCTCGCCCCGCCCACGGAGCTCACCAGCGTCATGCCCACGGTTTTCAGCAGCTCATCGACCGTGGCCGGAGTGCTCGCCCCGAGCTTCTCGCTCACCGCGCTCATCCCGCGGGCCATGTTCGCGCCGTGGTCGGCGTCGCCGATCGCCGAGTCGAGTTCGGTGAGCCAGTCGCGCTTCTCCGTGACAGCCGCGCCGAAACGGGAGACCCAGTCGGCGAGCACAGCGGTTTCGACAGCCGCCATCACGCACCCCACCGCAGGCCGGGGGTGTTCACCGGGGCGTCCCACAGGCGCAGCAGCTCGTCATCCGCCTTGAGCACCGTGACCGAGCAGCCCGCCATGTCGAGCGAGGTGATGTAGTTGCCGACCAGGTTCCGCGCGATCTGCACCCCGGACTTCTCGAGGATCGCCGCGACCTCGGCGTACATCAGGTACAGCTCGATCAGCGGTGTCGCGCCCATGCCGTTGAGCATCACGATCGCGGGGCCCGCGGCATCGATGTCGGCGAGGATCGGCTCCACCAGCTGCCGGGCGATGTCGGATGCCGGAGCGAGCGGTTCGCGATGACGACCGGGCTCACCGTGGATGCCGATGCCGATCTCCATCTGGTCGTCGGGGAGGTCGAAGGTGGGCTTGCCCGCGGCGGGAACCGTGCAGCTGGTGAGCGCCATGCCCATCGAGCGACCCTGGCCGTTGACCTTCTTGGCGAGTTCCACGACAGCGGCGAGGTCGCGGCCCTCTTCCGCGGCGGCACCGACGATCTTCTCGAGCAGCACAGTCAGACCCACGCCGCGGCGACCTGCCGTGTACAGGGAATCCTGCACGGCGACGTCATCGTCCACCGTGATGCTGCCCACCTCGATCCCCTCCATGGAGGCGAGCTCGGCGGCCATCTCGAAGTTCAGCACGTCGCCGGTGTAGTTCTTCACGATGTGGAGCACGCCGGCCCCGCGGTCGACGGCCTTGGTGGCGACCTGGACACGGTCCGGCGTCGGGGAGGTGAAGACCTCGCCGGCCACGGCGGCATCCAACATCCCGGTGCCGACGAAGCCGCCGTGCAGGGGCTCGTGGCCCGAACCGCCGCCGGACACGATCGCGACCTTGCCCTGCGCCTTGGGCGTCGCCCGCGTGATGAC
This sequence comes from Microbacterium umsixpiens, assembly GCF_053543675.1. Classification (NCBI taxonomy): domain Bacteria; kingdom Bacillati; phylum Actinomycetota; class Actinomycetes; order Micrococcales; family Microbacteriaceae; genus Microbacterium; species Microbacterium umsixpiens. Next base: position 18,001 of record NZ_JBLVOH010000040.1, on the reverse strand, counting down.
GTGGTTCTCCAGGTCGACCGAGAGCTCGGGGTGAGCGAGCGCGACCCCCTTCAGGGATTCGACGAGAACGTCCTCGGGGGCGTTGATGAGCTTCTTCATCGTTCGATCTCCTTTGATCCTCGGGATTTCTTTCGCGCAATCCGAAAGCAATTCGTTAATGTCGAATATGCTCGGAGCCTGCCGGGTTGTCAAGATCATCTTGAAGACCGGCGGCACACGCACCGGCTCGACGACGCACCGGAAGGAGGCTCCCCCCGTGATCCAGGCGATCGACCGCGCGGCGAAGATCCTCGAACTGCTCCAGGGAGCACGCCACCTCGGCATCACCGACCTCGCCGCAGCCCTCAGCCTGCCGCCTTCGACCGTGCACGGGATCGTGAAGTCGCTGCGCTCGCACGGCCTCGTCGCGAAGGAGCGCGGTGGCCAGCGCTACATGCTCGGGCCGACGCTGCTGCGCCTGAGCAACGTGTACCTCGACACCCTCGACGTGCGTGCGCGGGCCATGCGCTGGACGCAGGAGCTCGCTCGTCGCACCGACCTCTCCGTGCGGCTCGGCGCCCCCCACTTCACCGACGTGCTCGTCATCCACCACAACCTTCGTCCCGACGACAGCCAGCAGATGCTCGAGACCGGCGTCGCCATCCCCGCGCACGCCTCCGCGATGGGCAAGGTGCTGCTCGCCTACGACCAGGGATTCCAGCAGAGCGTCTTCGAGCAGCCGCTACGCAGCCTCACGGGCGACACGATCACCGACGTCGCCCGCCTGACCCTGGAGCTGCCGGCGATCGCGGAGCGCGGCACCGCGGGCGAGTTCGATGAGGCAGTGCTGGGCGAGTCCTCGCTCGCCGCCCCCGTCGCCGACGCCTCGAACGACATCGTCGCGGCGGTCGCGGTGGTGCTGCCGACATCGCAGACGCCGGCCTCCGACGCCATCATGAACGCGCTGCGCGAGACCGCCAGGAACATCTCGCGGGAACTCGGCGCGACCTCGTGGCCGCCCCGCGTCGCGCCCGCCGACGACTGACGCCGGTCCGGCCCTGACTCAGCCGCGCAACGCCAGCGCGAACGGCAGCACCTGAGTCGCACCGGCCTGCCGTAGCACCCGGGCGGCGACCGTCATCGTCCACCGGCTGTCGACCAGGTCGTCCACGAGAAGCACCGGCCCCGCCGGAACGTCGAGGTGCTCGGCACTGAACCGATCCCAGACGCCGCCGAGGCGGAACACGCTGTTGCCGCCCGGCTGCCCGGTAGGACCGCCACCGACCGGTTCGAGCGCTCCGAGATAGGGCAGTCGTCCGACGTCGGCGAGGCCGCGCGCGAGCGAGTCGACGAGCAGCGGATGCGACCGCGACGGCAGGGCGACCACGGCCACCGGCCGCTCGTCCCAGCCCCACCCGGCGAGCACACGGATGCAGGCCTGCAGCAACTGCGGCGTCACCGGGGCATCCGTCGCCCCCGCGGCGAAGAGCTCGCGCAGCGCCCCTCCCCACCCGAGATCCGTGAGTCGGGCCAGCGCCCTCCCCTCGCCCGCCTGCACGTCGGCGGGGATGCGGCCCTTGACCGGCACCTCCAACCGATCGGCACCGGTGGGCCAGGCACGACGAGGTTCGATCGGGACACCGACCCGGTCGAGCGACTCCGCGGCCTGGGTGGTCGCCGACTCCCCGATCTCGCGGGGGAACCATCCGCCCGCGCAGTTGTCGCACCGTCCGCAGGGAGCGGCCGTGTCATCATCGAGCGAGCGCTGCAGGAACTCCATGCGGCATCCGTCGGTCTGCTCGTACTCGATCATGTGCTGCTGCTCGGCGAGACGCTCGGCGGCGATGCGCTCGTAGCGCTCCGCGTCGTACGTCCAGGGCTCGCCCGTCGCGACCCAGCCGCCCTGCACGCGTCGCACCGCACCGTCGACGTCGAGCACCTTGAGCAGCAGCTCGAGCGGCGTCCGCCGGATGTCGACCATCGCCTCGAGTGCCGGCGTCGAGATCGGCGCATCGCCGAGCGCGCCGATCACCCGCTCCGCCCGCTCCCGGTCGGGCATCGACGCGGTGGCGAAGTAGCGCCAGATGTCGCGGTCCTCGACGCCGGGGAGCAGCAGCACGTCGGCGCTCTCGCTCGCTCGACCGGCACGGCCGACCTGCTGGTAATAGGCCACAGGCGAGGATGGGGCACCGAGGTGCAGGACGAAGCCCAGATCGGGCTTGTCGAACCCCATGCCCAGCGCGCTAGTCGCGACCAGCGCCTTGACCTCGTTACGCTTGAGCATCCCCTCGGACTCCGCGCGCTCGTCGGTGTCGGTCTGCCCGGTGTACGCGCGGACATCGTGCCCGTGATCACGCAGCAGCCGGGCCGTGTCGACCGCCGCGGCGACGGTCAGCGTGTAGATGATGCCCGACCCCGGCAGATCATCGAGGTGGCTCAGCAGCCAGGCCAGGCGGCTCGCCGAGTCGCGCAGCCGCAGCACGCCGAGACGCAGCGAGGTCCGTGCGAGCGGCCCGCGGATCGTGAGCACGGGCGCCGCGTCACCCTCGGCGGCCTGGAGGCTGCCGAGCTGCTCCGCGACATCGGCCACGACCCGACTGTTCGCGGTCGCGGTGGTCGCGAGCACCGGCACGTCCGCCGGCATCTGCGCGATCAGGTCACGCAGCCGCCGGTAGTCGGGGCGGAAGTCGTGCCCCCAGTCGCTGATGCAATGCGCCTCATCGACCACGAGCATGCCGATGCGACGGACGAGTGCCGGCAGCTGCTGCTCGCGGAAAGCGGGGTTGTTGAGCCGCTCGGGCGAGACCAGCAGCACATCGACCTCGTCGCGATCGAGTTGAGCGAGCACGTCGGACCACTCGTGCGCGTTGGTGGAGTTGATCGCGACCGCGCGTACTCCCGCACGCTCGGCGGCGGCGATCTGGTCGCGCATGAGCGCCAGCAACGGCGAGACGAGCACGGTCGGTCCCGCGCCCTGACGTCGCAGCAGCAGCGTCGCGACGAAGTACACCGCGGACTTGCCCCATCCCGTGCGCTGCACCACGAGCGCACGCCGGCGCCCTTCGACCAGCGCCTCGATCGCCTCGTACTGGCCGTCGTGGAAGTCGGCGCCCGGTCGGCCGACGAGCTCGCGCAGAGCGGCGAGCGCGGCGCCCCGGGTGTCGGCAGGAGCGAGGGAGGTCATGCCTCCACTCTGCCTCACCCCGCCGACACGACCGGCCCCTCATCCCCAGCCCGCTCGCATCCCGGGCGATCCTCCGTCGTCTAGCGTGAAGGGATGATCACTCGCGAGCTCGCCGTCACCCTTCGAGAGGCCGGACTCGTCTGGCACCCGGCGGAGGGCGACCGTTTCCAGCTCGATCTCCCCGATGAGGTCGAGCTCGAGGCGGAGGCCGAGATCTTCACGGTCAGCGAGATGACGATCGAGGCCAGACAGACCCCGAGCGGCACCGACCTCGCCTTCAACGGCACGACCGAGTGGGCGCTCGACGCGGTGACGCTCGCCGACGCGGTGTGGCTGCCGCGGGAGGATCAGCTGCGCGAGCTGCTGCGCGGCACGTTCCGCTCGCTGTCGCGCGTCGAGGACACCTTCCGGGTCGAGATCGAGATCGCGGACGCCACTTCGGTCTTCGAGCATCCGGATCCGTCCGAAGCATATGGGCGCGCGCTGCTGGCGTTGATCTCCCGCTCACACTGAGCCGCACTCAGGGCCGTCTTGAAACCGGCCATCCGCTGTGTCAGAATTACCTAACGATCGGTCAGTAAAGATGGCCTGATGCCGAGGAGTCGATGATGACCAGTCCCGCAGACCTGTCCCTCGTGGGCGAGATCTCCGATGAGGAACGTCTCTTCGACGAGCTCATCGCGAACGAGCAGCGCATCGAGCCGCGCGACTGGATGCCCGATGCGTACCGCAAGACCCTGGTGCGCCAGATCTCCCAGCACGCGCACTCCGAGATCATCGGCATGCAGCCGGAGGGCAACTGGATCACGCGCGCCCCGAGCCTCAAGCGCAAGGCGATCCTGATGGCCAAGGTGCAGGACGAAGCGGGTCACGGGCTCTACCTCTACTCCGCCGCGCAGACCCTCGGCACCACCCGCGACGAGATGATGGACCAGCTCATCAGCGGCAAAGCCAAGTACTCCTCGATATTCAACTACCCCACGCCCACCTGGGCCGACATGGGCGCGATCGGATGGCTCGTCGACGGCGCCGCGATCTGCAATCAGGTGCCGCTGTGCCGCGCGTCGTACGGCCCCTACGGACGCGCGATGGTGCGGGTGTGCAAGGAGGAGTCGTTCCACCAGCGCCAGGGCTTCGAGATCCTGCTCTCACTCATGCGCGGCACCGACGAGCAGCGCGAGATGGCGCAGGATGCCGTGAACCGCTGGTACTGGCCGAGCCTCGCCATGTTCGGGCCGCCCGATGACCAGTCCCCGAACTCCGCCCAGTCGATGAAGTGGAAGATCAAGCGCTTCACGAACGACGAGCTGCGTCAGCGCTTCGTGGGGATGCTCGTGCCGCAGGCCGAGATCCTCGGCGTCACGCTGCCCGACCCCGAGCTGCGCTTCGACGATGAGACCGGGCAGTACGTGATCGGCGAGATCGACTGGGACGAGTTCTTCGAGGTGCTCCGCGGCAACGGTCCCTGCAACGCCGAGCGGCTCGAGCGCCGTCGCACGGCTCACGAAGACGGCGCCTGGGTGCGCGAGGCCGCGGCCGAGTACGCCCGCAAGCAGTCCCTGAAGAAGAAGGCGGTGGCGTGATGGCGACTCCCGGTGCCGACGAACGCGAACCCTGGCCACTGTGGGAGGTCTTCGTCCGCGCGAACCGCGGGCTGAGCCACGTGCACGTCGGCTCGCTGCATGCGCCGGACGCCGAGATGGCGACCCGCAACGCCCGCGACCTCTACACCCGCCGCGGTGAGGGCGTGTCGATCTGGGTCGCACCGGCCGAGGCGATCACGACGAGCGATCCGGATGCCAAGGGCGCCTACTTCGAGAGCCCCGCCGGCAAGAACTACCGCCATGCCGTGTACTACACGGCCTCCGAGGGGGTGCCGCACCTGTGAGCATCGCACACCCGAACACCGCGCACGAGGACATCGACGTCCACGGCGACGTCCACGGCGACGTCTCGGTCGAGGAGCTCCGCCTCTCGCAGGAGCTCTCGGGCACCGGCGCGGTCGCGGCATCGGCCGACATCGCGGAGTACGCGCTGCGCCTCGGTGACGACGCGCTCATCCTCTCCCAGCAACTCGGCGCCTGGATCTCGCGAGCCCCCGAGCTCGAAGAAGACGTCGCCCTCGGGAACATCGCCCTCGACCTGCTCGGGCACGCGCGCTCCTTCCTGCACTACGCGGGGTCGTACGACGGGCGCAGCGAAGACGACCTGGCCTTCTTCCGCGACGAGCCCGAGTTCCGCTGCGCCTGGATCGTGCAGCAGCCCAACGGCGACTTCGCCCAGACGATCGCCCGGCAGTTCGTGGTGGCCACCTACATGTTCGAGCTGTACTCGGCCCTCCGGGCGAGCAGCGACGAGACGTTCGCGGCGATCGCGGAGAAGTCCCTCAAAGAGGTCGACTACCACCGGGACCACGCGGTGCAGTGGATGCTGCGCCTCGCCGGAGGCACCGAGGAGTCCCGCACCAGGATCGTCCGCGCGATCGGAGACGTCTGGCCGTATGTCGATGAGCTGTTCCGCGACGACGACCTGATCGAGCGTCTCGGTGATGCCGCGGTGCGCCCGTCGAGCCTCCGCGCCGGATTCGACGGCGTGGTCGATACGGTCTTCGCCGAGGCGGAGTTGTCGGTGCCCGCAATCGCGGCATCCTCCGCCGGCGGACGGCAGGGCACCCACGCGACACCCCTCGGCCACATCCTCGCCGAGATGCAGGTGCTCGCACGACGGCATCCGGGGGCGTCATGGTGACGCGGACCCCCACCCAGGATGCCTGGCGCATCGCCGCGGCGGTCCCCGACCCCGAGGTGCCCGTCCTCACGATCGAGGACCTCGGTGTGCTCCGCGCGGTCGAGGCCGACGGTGATCGCGTGCGGGTCGACATCACCCCGACCTACAGCGGCTGCCCGGCGATGGACACGATCCGCGACGACGTCATCCTCGCGCTCACGGCGGCGGGATACGACCGGGTCGAGGTGCGCCTCGTCCTCTCGCCCGCCTGGACGACGGACTGGATGTCGGATGCCGGCAAGGCCAAGCTCGCCGCCTACGGCATCGCCCCGCCGTCCGGCCGCGCCGCGGTGTCGACCGGACCGATCCGGCTCTCGCTGAGCGTGCGCTGCCCGCGTTGCGGCTCCCTCGACACCCGTGAGGTGTCCCACTTCGGCTCCACCTCGTGCAAGGCGCTGTTCGAATGCCGGGCCTGCCTCGAGCCCTTCGACCACTTCAAGGTGCACTGAGATGTCGCTCTTCACGTCCGCGCCGGCATCCGTCCCCCGCGCGACGACCGCCCGCGAGACCGCTCCTCGAAAGCGCGCCCGCTTCCACACGCTCACGGTCGAGGACGTGCGCCCGCTCACCGACGACGCGGTCGAGGTCACGTTCACGGTGCCCGCCGCGCTCGCGGACGAGTACGACCACCTGCCCGGACAGTACGTCGCCCTGCGCACGACGCTCGACGGGGTCGAGGTGCGGCGCTCCTACTCGCTGTGCCGCGCGCCGGAGCACCGCGACGACGGGCAGGACACGCGCCTCAGCGTCGCAGTGAAGCGCGATGAGGGCGGGCTCTTCTCGACCTGGGCGCAGACCGGGCTCCAGCCCGGATTCGAGATCGACGTGATGAGCCCGCAGGGCACGTTCACCTCGGCGCTTCCCGACCTCGACGACCGGCACGTGGTCGGGATCGCCGCGGGCTCCGGCATCACGCCGCTGATGGCTCTCGCCCACACGGTGCTCACCCGGTCGGACACGTCGCGGTTCACCCTGCTGTACACGAACCGCGCCACGCTCGACGTGATGTTCCTGGAGGACCTCGCCGACCTCAAGGACCGGTATCCGACGCGACTCGTGCTGCACCATGTGCTCTCCCGCGAGCAGCGGGCGGCCCCGGTGCTCTCGGGCCGGATCGACGAGGAGAAGCTGCGGACGATCCTCGGCACGCTCATCCCTCCGGCCACCGTCGACGAGTGGTTCCTCTGCGGACCGCTCGCCCTGGTCGACCTCTGCCGCGAGGTGCTGGCCGATGTCGGCGTCGACCGCTCGCACATCCGCTTCGAGCTCTTCACGACCGGCGACGAGCCCGCGCGCGCGGCCCGTCCGGTGCAGGTGCGGGCCGGCGAGAAGACCGTGCGGATCGAGGTCACCCTCGACGGTGTCTCATCGACGGTCGAGAGCCCGGTCGATGCGCACGAGTCGGTACTGAACGCCGCCCTGCGCGTGCGCCCCGATGCGCCCTTCGCCTGTGCGGGCGGGGTCTGCGGCACCTGCCGAGCACGCGTGCTCGAGGGCAGCGTCACGATGACCGAGAACTACGCCCTGGAGCCGGACGAGCTCGAACGCGGGTCCGTCCTCACCTGCCAGTCCCACCCGACCAGCGACCGTGTGGTCGTCGACTACGACGTCTGACCAGGAGCCCCCATGATCGACCTCACCGTCGCCGACGATGTCGCGACGATCGTGCTGAATGCGCCGGCGAAGCTCAATGCTCTCGACGAGCGGGCGCTGGCCGAGTTGGATGCCGCCTACGAGGCCGCGGAGGTCGCGGGCGTGCGCGCGCTGGTACTCCGCGGTGAGGGGCGTGCGTTCTGCGCCGGCCGGGACATCTCGGGCGTCGACCCGCGCGACGACGACGTGCTCGGCTACCTCGGTGGGCTCGTCACCCCGCTGCTGCAGCGGATGGCGCGGTTCCCTGCGCCGACCTTCGCGGTCGCGCACGGCGCCTGCCTCGGGGTGGGACTCGGCCTGTTGATCGCGACCGATGTCGTCTACGTCGCCGAGTCCGCGAAGATCGGCTCCCCGTTCGCCGCGCTCGGTGCGACGCTCGACTCCGGCGGTCATGCGCTGTTCCTCGACCGCCTCGGGGCCCACAAGACGCTCGACCTCATCTACACCGGACGTCTGATGAGCGGGGCCGAGGCCGTGTCCTCGGGCCTCTTCTCGCGGGTCTTCCCTGACGACGAGGTCGTCCAGGCGACGACGGACGCCGCCCCGCCCGCCGCCCCCGGCGCCCC
>NZ_JBLVOH010000040.1:5286-9812 GCF_053543675.1 Microbacterium umsixpiens | reverse complement strand
GGACGCCGCCGCGACGGCCGCCCGCGGCGCCACGGCGGCGTTCCTGGCGAGCAAGGAGCTGATCGCGCGCATCCGCGACGAGCGACTCGCGCTGTGGGATGCGGTCCGCATCGAGAACGCGGCGCAGGCCGCCCTGTGCGACACCGATGACTATCGCGAAGGGTTCGCCGCCTTCCAGGAGAAGCGCAAGCCGGAGTTCCGCGGGCGCTGAGACCCGACACCGACCCGATGTCCGAGGCCGGTGCGAGAATGCTCGGATGAAGCTCGCAGAGCTCGTCACCACGACCGACCGCGTCGGCGCCACGTCGTCCCGGCTCGCCAAGATCGATGCCCTCGCCGAGCTCCTCGCGCGCGCCGACCCCTCCGAGCTCCCGATCGTCATGGGTCTCCTCCTCGCGTCACCGCGCCAGGGCAGGCTGGGCGTCGGCTGGCGCGGGCTCTCGGCCATCGAGATCGCCCACGCCGACGAATCCACCCTGACGGTCGGTGATGTCGATGACTCGCTCGATGCCCTCGCCTCGACGTCCGGTTCGGGCTCGGCGGCGGGCCGCACCGGCATCCTCGTCGATCTCGGCTCGCGAGCGACCGCCGCCGAATGGGACTTCCTGGTGCGGGCGATGCTCGGTGAGCTCCGCACCGGCGCTCTGTCGGGCGTGCTCCTCGACGCGATCGCCCGGGCGTCCGACCGTCCGGCGGCCGTCGTCCGACGCGCGGCGATGCTGTCGGGCGACCTCGGCGAGACCGCGCGCATCGCCCTCACAGGCGCACCCGACGACCTCGAGGCGGTCGGGCTTCAGGTGGGGCGTCCGGTGCTGCCGATGCTGGCATCAACCGCGGCGAGCGCATCGGAGGCCCTGCAGGTCACCGGCGAAGCGTCCGTCGAATACAAGCTCGACGGTGCCCGCATCCAGGTGCATCGCCACGGCGACGAGGTCGGTGTCTACACGCGGAGCCTCGCCGACATCACCCACCGGGTGCCCGAGATCGTGGAGATCGTGCGGTCGCTGCCGGTGCACGACGTCATCCTCGACGGCGAGACACTGTCGCTCGACGAAGACGGCGGGCCGCGCCCGTTCCAGGAGACCATGTCGCGGTTCGGGGCCGAGGTCTCGCGGGAGCTCGTTCTGCGGCCTTGGTTCTTCGACATGCTGCATGTCGACGGACGCGACCTGCTCGACGAGCCGCTCTCGACACGGCTGGCCGAGCTGGAACGCGTGGCCGGCCAATGGCGGATGCCCGGCATCGTCACGGCCGATGCCGATGCCGCTGAGCAGCTGTCGCACGATGCCCTCGCCGCCGGGCACGAGGGGGTCGTGGTCAAGGCGATCGACGCCCCCTACGCCGCCGGGCGCCGCGGCAAGTCGTGGGTCAAGGTCAAGCCGGTGCTGACCTTCGACCTGGTGGTCCTGGGCGCCGAGTGGGGCTCGGGGCGTCGTCGGGGCTGGCTCTCGAACCTGCACCTCGGCGCGCGCGACCCCGACGGCGAGTTCGGCGACCCCGGCGGATTCGTCATGGTGGGCAAGACGTTCAAAGGACTCACCGACGAGCTGCTGCGGTGGCAGACCGCCGAGTTCCCCGAGCACGAGTCGCACCGCACGGCATCCGCCGTTTTCGTGCGCCCCGACATCGTCGTCGAGATCGCGATCGACGGTGTGCAGCGCTCTCCGCGGTATCCGGGCGGCATCGCGCTGCGCTTCGCCCGGGTGAAGGGCTACCGTCCGGACAAGACCGCGGCCGAAGCCGACACGATCCAGACGCTGCAGTCGCTGCTGCGGGGTTGACCCGAGGGAGCCGCGGTTCAGGCCGAGGGCGCGAGGCCCAGATCTTCTTCGCGCACCGTGCCCTGGAACGACCACGGGAAGTTGATCCACAGGTCGGTGTCCTTCCAGGCGAAGTCGGGCTGGATGATCGTCGAAGGCTTGGTGTAGATCGTGACCGACCGCACGTCGGCACCCTTCTCCTGCAGCAGCTGCACGGCCAGCGCGAGCGTGCGCCCGGAGTCGGCCACATCGTCGACGAGCAGCACCCGGCGGCCGTCGAGATACGCCATGTCGAGCTCGGGCGGAAGCACCTCGGGCGCTTCGAGCACCGTGCCGATGCCGGTGTAGAACTCGACGTTGATCGCGCCGCAGTTCTTGGCACCGAGCCCGTAGGCGATGGCACCGGCCGGGAGCAACCCGCCGCGGGCGATCGCCACCACCACCTCCGGTTCGAAGCCGGTGGCGAGGATGCTCCGCGCCAGCTCCCGTGTCGCCGCTCCGAAGCCGTCCCAGGTCAGTGTCTCGCGCTCGAGCGCCGCATCCGTCATCTCTGCATTCTCCCGCATCCCGCGGTGCTTCCTCGCCGGTAGACTGAGCGGGTCCGGCCCGGCCGGTGCCTGAAAAAGAGGCACGAAGCACTTCGCGAAGACGCGGAGGCGAGACACATACGGATCCCGCAGTTCCTCCGTCCCTGTCTCGAAAGGCCTTCGCATGCCCACCGTCTCCGCGCACGTCGCCCTCACCCTCGCCCAGCACATCGACTCGGTCTTCGGCGTGATGGGCAACGGCAACGCCTACTTCCTCGACGCCATCGAGACGCAGACGGATGCCTCCTTCACCGCCGTCCGTCACGAGCAGGGGGCCGTGGTCGCCGCCGACGCCCACTTCCGCGCGTCCGGGCGCATCGCCGCCGGCACCTCGACGTACGGCGCCGGATTCACCAACACCCTGACCGCCCTCGCCGAGGCCGTGCAGGCGCACGTCCCGCTCGTGCTCGTGGTCGGCGACGAGCCCACGTCCGGCCCGCGCCCGTGGGACGTCGACCAGATCGCCCTCGCCTCGGCCGTCGGCGCCCGCACCTATACGGTCGGCCGAGCGGATGCCGCGGCCACGACGATCATCGCCATCGAGCACGCGCTGACCTATCGCGTCCCGGTCGTCCTCGCCATCCCCTACGACGTCGCGGCGCTCGAAGCCGGCGAGGTTCCGGCGGCCCCGTCGCCACGGGTGCCCGCTCCGCTCGCGCCGCGCGGGGAGTTCGCCGACGGGATGCTCGACGAGATCGCTGATGCTCTGCGCACCGCCCGGCGACCCTTCCTCCTGGGAGGTCGCGGCGCGTGGCTCTCCGGTGCCGGCGCCGCGCTGGGCGAGCTCGCCGCGGCGACCGGCGCATTGACGGCGTCCTCGGCTCTCGGCCGGGGCATCTTCCCCGATACGCGGTACGACCTGGGCGTCACCGGCGGCTTCGGTGCGGACGGCGCGATGGACCTCGTGCGCACAGCCGATGTCGCCGTGGTGTTCGGCGCCTCCCTGAACCAGTTCACGATGCGGTTCGGCGAACTCTTCGCGCCGGGGACGCGGGTCTTCCAGGTCGACATCGCCCCCGCCGCCACCCATGCCCACGTCGGCGGGTTCGTACGCGCGGACGCCCGCCTGGCCGCCGAGGCTCTCGTGTCCCGGCTCGGTGGTTCCCTGTCGTCGAGCCCGTGGCGGGAGAGCGTCGACGTCGCCGCGGCCCGAGCGTACGACGCCGGTGACGACCTCGCCGCCGACGGACGCCTCGACCCGCGATCGGCCGCCCGTCGTATCGCGGAACTGCTCCCCGAGAATCGTGTCGTGGTGTCCGACGGCGGCCACTTCATCGGCTGGGCGAACATGTACTGGCCGGTCGCCGCGCCCGATCGCATGATGATGATCGGCACCGCGTTCCAGTCCATCGGGCAGGGCTGGCCGAGCGTCGTCGGGGCCGCTCTGGCTCGGCGCGAATCGACCGTCGTACTCACCTCCGGCGACGGCGGCGGACTGATGGCGATCGCCGACCTCGAATCTGCGGTCCGCGCGGCCGGCGGCCGGGGCATGGCCGTCGTCTGGAACGACGCGGCATACGGCGCCGAAGTGAACCTGTACGGGCTCAAGGGCCTCGCCGAGGGCCCGATGCGCATCCCCGAGGTGGACTTCGCCGCCTTCGGCGCGGCCGTCGGAGCCGAGGGCGTCGTCGTGCGCAGGCTCGCCGACCTCGACCGCCTCGAGAGCTGGACCGCCGAGGATCCCTCCACCCGCCGCTTCCTGCTCCTCGACCTGCGCATCTCCGGGGACGTCATCGCGCCGTACCAGCAGGAGATCATCCGCGTGAACTCCTGACGCGACTGGCAGACTCGGATGATGCCGGGTCTCCATCACGTCGAACTGTGGGTCGCCGACCTCGATGCCGTGCGCACGGAATGGCGCTGGATCCTCGGTCGTCTGGGCTTCACCCTCGACAGCGAGTGGGCCGACGGCGAGTCCTGGGCTGCGGGCGGTACCTACCTCACCTTCACGACCTCTCCGAATCTGTCGGATGCCGGGCACGACCGCCGGCGCGCAGGGCTCAATCATCTGGCGTTCCACGGTGGCGACCCTGCTTCCGTGGATGCGCTCATGTCCGAGGCCCCGGCGCACGGCTGGCACCCGCTCTACGCCGAGCGTTACCCGCACGCCGGCGGCGAGCAGCACTACGCGGGCTGGCTCGAGAATGCCGCGGGCTTCAAGGTCGAGGTGGTGGCCGCC
>NZ_JBLVOH010000040.1:0-5265 GCF_053543675.1 Microbacterium umsixpiens | reverse complement strand
ACGCCTCGTGCGCCCACGCCGAGGCCCTGCAGATGCGCCAGCGCCTCGTCGGCGTCGGGCACCACGACCTGGATCGTGTTCTGCTGCCCCGGCTCGAGATCGATGCCGAGGCCGGTGCCGAAGGCGATCGAGCAGGCCGAACCCGGTGGAGTCATCTGCACGAACCGCAGCCCCTCCACGGGCGTCTGGTCGTGGTCGGCGTGGAAGCCGATCTTCTCGTAGAAGGCCTTCGACCGGTCGACATCCGAGACCGGGACGAAGATGAGTTCGATCTTCCAATCCATCACGTGCTCCTCCTGTCGGGCGCCGTCGCCCATCGGCGTCCACGGTACGCGGGGCCGCCGACATCGCGCCAGAGCGGTCGGTGACCGATACTGGTCGGGTGACGCTACGTCGAGAGCAAGGCCGGATGCCCGTGATTCTCGACGCCCTCTGCCGGGCACGAGAGGATGCACCCGTGCGTCGCCTGATCGATGCCTTGGGCACCGTACCCGTGGAGACGACGGAGCGCCGGATCGGTGAACCCGCCGTGCTCTCGCGGCATCTGCTGTTCGGGTCCGGCGGCGAGATCGTGCTGCACGATGACGCGGTCGTCGCCGTGATCCTGCACCTCGCGCCGACGCCGTCCGCTCCGCGCGGCCTCGACGCCGCGGAGTGGCTCCCGGGGGTCGACAACGATGCGACCTTCGCCGACTTCAAGGCGACGTTCGACGTCCCCTGGAGGTTCGCCGACGGGGACCGCTACTTCGTCCTCGAGGCAGCGTATCTGCGCCCGGAGTTCGTGAAGCACGGGGGCCGTCGAGCCGGCGACCTGCGCCGGGTGGCGTTCACCCTGGACGATCCGAAGGAGACGTGCCGCCCGGCCGACGAGGACTGCCCGGTGTGCCGCGAACTGATCGTGCGCACCGGCGACGGGTCCTTCGATCTGGACGGCACGGTCGACGCTCTCGTGGCGGGGGTCGAAGCAGGAGCCCTCAAGGAGTCCAGCGGAGCCGTGAGCCTCGCCGACCTCCGGCTGCTGCACGCCTCCGCCCTCATGGAGCGGGTGGAGAGCCAGGTCACGTGCACCGCGTGCGGCCGGGTCGCCTGCCTCACCCTGTATCGCGACGCCCCTCCGACATTCGGGTATCACCCGCTGGATGCCGCGATGCGACGGCCCCTCGAAGCCATCCCTCCCGTCGAGGAGTGGGGCGACGCCGCTCGCATCGCCGAGGTGCGCGATGCGATGCGCTACGTCGACCACGAGCCGGGCCTGTGGTTCCTGGTCGAACAGCACGGCGACCTGTACCTCGACTCCCGGTACACGATCTCCTCGATGGCCGACGACTCGTGCCTGATCCGCCTGGATGAGGCCGAGCGCCAGGAGTACCACGAAGCCGGCCGCGACAGCCTCACCGAACTCGCCCGGCGCATCGACCGCAGTGGGCCGCATCGGGAGGCGTCTCCCTTCCACCGGAGGAACCTCTTCCGTCACCCGGACGGGGGAAGGGACTACTCCGCCGAGGTCAGGGCCGCGATCGCCGGGCACACCTGGCTCGCACGGCAGAAGCAGGCCGCGGCACAGCAGGCGCAGTCCGCATCCGCAAAAGACAGCTGAGCGTCAGATCCAGCCCTTGTCGAGCGCGATCCGCACCGCCTGCGCCCGGTTCCCCGCACCCGTCTTGCCGATCGCCGCGGAGAGATGGTTCCGCACGGTGCCGGCCGACAGGAACACCTCCGCCGCGATGGCCGCAGCCGACCGCCCGTCGGCGGCCAGGCGCAGCACCTGACGCTCGCGGTCGCTCAGCGGGTTCGCGCCGTCGAACAGGCTGTCTGCGGCGAGCACCGGATCCAGCACGCGCAACCCGGAATGCACCCGACGAACCGCCTCCGCCAGCTGCTCGGCGGGAGTGTCCTTCACGATGAATCCGCTGGCTCCGGCATCCAGCGCCGACCGCAGGTAACCGGGGCGCGCGAAGGTGGTCACGACCAGAATGCGCGTCTCCGGACTCGCCTCGCGGATGCGGCGCGTGGCCTCCACACCGTCCATGCCCGGCATCTGGATGTCCATCAGGCACACGTCCGGTCGCAGCTCCTCCGCGAGCCGTAGCGCCTCTGCACCATCGGAAGCCATGCCGATCACGGTGAGATCCGGCTCCAGATCGAGCAGCGCCCCCAACGCGCCACGCACCAGCGCCTGGTCGTCGGCGATCAGCAGCCGGATGCCGCCGGCCTCCCCGGCGGCCGTCACCAGGTCACCTCCACCCGGGTCCCTGAGCCCTCGGCTTCACGCGCCGCAGCGATCATGAAACCCGCACCCGCCTCCGCCGCGCGTTCGCGCATGCCGCGGATCCCGTTGCCCGAGTCGTCACTCGCGCCGTCCTTCATGCCGACCCCGTCGTCTTCGACGACCAGTCGCCCCGGCGCCAGCAGCACTCGCACGGTGTGGGCCTCGGAATGACGCAGCGCATTGGTCGTCGCCTCGCGCAGGATCCAACTCGCGGTGATCGCCTGCACCGGCGACAGAGCAGCAGGCTCCCCGTCGACGCGCAGATCGATGTCGGCCGCGCGGAGAGAGTCCCGCGACGACGCGAGCTGTTCGACGAGCGTCGTGGCCCGTGCACCGGCAACCGACGACCGCACCCCGGCGATCGCCTCCGCAGTCAGTCGCTCGATGTCGGCGAGCTCGGCCTTGGCGCGCTCCGGATCGGAGTCCATGAGCCGTCGCACGAGCTGCGCCTTCAGACCGACGACCGTCAGCGAGTGGCCGATCAGGTCGTGCACGTCACGGGCGACCGCTTCGCGGCCCTCACTCGTCGCCAGCTCGAGCCCGAGCTGTTCGGCCTCGGCGGAGCGGATGATGAGCCAGGTCGTCACCGTGTTGACCACGCCGAGCAGGCCGATGATCGCCAGCACCGACAGGTAGCTGAGGCCTCCGGGGAGGAGGAAGACGCACAGCGCCGCGACCGTCATGGCCGCGATCGTCGTGATCCAGTGCCAGACGCGCGTCAGGCCGTACGAGGCGAACGACATGACGAACGGCAGGAAGCTGAGCGCCGATCCGCCCTCCGCCGGCACGGAGACCAGCGCGCAGACGATGAGGATCGCGAAGGTGACCCACTGCCGCGTCGACGGTGGTCGCCCCAGTCCTCCACCGCCGCGCATGCCGTGTATGAAGCCGGTGACGTACAGCACGACGAACGTGACCAGCGCGATCCAGCCGACGACGATCCACGCGAGCGGCGCCTCCGAGCGCAACAGTGCGATCACCGGGTACACGAGGAAGACCAGCCAGATCACGGCCATCAGCCAGCCGAACCGGGCCCAGGGGTCCTTTCCCACCGGTCCGCGTGGGGGGCGCGCTCCCGGAGCTGCCCATGCAGCCGGCGGGGCTCCCAGGGCGGCGAACCGCCGGGCCTCCTCGGATGCTTCCGAGGAGACCCGCTTCGAGTGCTGCGTCATCCGTCCAACCTACTGTCGTCGCCCGATGCGCACGGAGTCCTACTGCCGTGCCCGGGAGCGCTTCATGCCCATGGTGACCAGCAGCACGAACAGTGCGAGCCACACGGCGACGTTCAGGAACAGCATCCACAGCTCATCCGTCTGTCCGGTGGTGAGGGTGCCGTCGGTCAACGGCCAGCGGCTCAGAGCCACGAAGCCGTAGAGAGGGGTGAACCGGGCGATGTCGAGCATCACCCCGTCGAGGGGCATGAAGACGTTGCCGAAGAACGCGAAGAACGTCATCGAGATCGAGGCGAGCGCCGCGGCCGAGTCGGAGCTGAAGAACAGGCCGACACCGAGCCCGAAGAGGCCGTAGATCAGGCCGATCCCGAGGATGATGCCCGCGGTCGCCACCCAGCGCCAGCCGTCCTCGACCTCCGCGCCGGTCATCATGCCTGCGGCGAAGACCGCCACCAGTGCCAGCGCCGCGAAGGCGACGGAGGTGAGCAGTTTCGTCAGCGCATAGCCCGCGGTCGTCAGCGGCGTCATGGCGAGTTGGCGCCCCCAGCCCTGCTTCGCCTCGGTCGCGGCGAGCGAGGTCAGAGAGCTCATCGCGACCGCCGTGCCGTACGCGGCCATCGAGGTCATCACGTAGAACGAGACGTTGCCGTGCCCGGCCGAGAGCGAGCCGAAGCCCATCCCGGCTCCGAACAGCAGGTACATCGCGACCGGCATCGCCAGGGTGAACGCGAGCGTGTACGGGTTGCGCAGCTGGCGGACGCCTTCGATGCGCAGCATGGTGGGTGAGACGAGCATGTCAGTTCTCCGTCAGAGCCGTGAAGGCGGTTTCGAGGGTGGGTGCGGCGATCTCCAGGTCGTGAGCGCTGTGGTCGAGCAGGATGCGGGCGGCGGCATCGGAGTCTGCGGCGCGCAGGCTGAGCCGATCTCCGTCGAGTCGCACGTCGACCACGCCGTCGGTCGCGCTCAGCGTCGCGACGAGCGCCGCACCGGCCTCGCCGACCGTCGCGGACACGCTCCGCTCCCCCAGACTCGCTCGCAGCAGAGCGGTGGGCGCATCCGCGACGACCGCGCCGCGGTGCATCACCACGGTCCGCCGGGCGAACTGCTCCGCCTCCTCCAGGTAGTGCGTGGCGAAGATGATCGTGCGTCCGGCATCCGCATCGGCCCGCATCACGTCCCAGAAGTGCCGCCGGGCCGTGACGTCCATCCCCGCCGTGGGCTCGTCGAGCACCAGGATGTCGGGGTCGGACACCATCGCGAGCGCGAACTTCACCCGCTGCTGCTCTCCCCCCGAGCACTTGGAGACGCGGCGGCGGGCGAGGTGCTCGAGGTCGGCGCGGGCCATGACCTCAGGCACCCGCGCGGCCGCTTCCGTTCCGTACAGCGAGGCGATGAGGCGCACGGTCTCGCCCACGGTCAGGTCGCCCAGAAGGCCGCCGGTCTGCAGCACCGCGCCGATCGCTCCGCTCGACGTCGCCTGCTCCGGCGTGACGCCGAGCACCCGGACGCTGCCGCTGCTGGGCTGCGTGAGCCCGAGGAGCATGTCGAGAGTCGTCGTCTTGCCCGCGCCGTTCGGTCCGAGCAGCGCGACGACCTCGCCGCGGCGGATCGACAGGTCGACCCCGACGACGGCCTGCACGCGGCGGTCGCCCGAGCCGAAGTGGCGTGTGACGCCGTTCAGCTCGAGGACGACCGGATCATGGTTCGAGGCTTCGGATGCCGGACGCGCGGTGACCTGCGTCGCCGACCCGTCCACGGAGGAGTTGTTCATGTCTCCAGCCTCGCGGCAGGACCATCACGACGCCGGAGGGAGGTGTCATCTAC
>NZ_JBLVOH010000039.1:17451-29753 GCF_053543675.1 Microbacterium umsixpiens | reverse complement strand
GGTCGAGATCCACGAGGCGCTCGCCGCCTGCCGGCTGATCTCGGAATCGCTCAGCCGTTCGGTGAAGGGCGCGTGCGCGAGTCGGGCGGCGCCGAGACCGACGACCCGCTCCGCTTCGCCCGCGCCCTCGGCATGTGCGACGACGAGGAGCCCGCGGTCGGCGGCGAGCCCGACGATGGTGCGCAGAAGCGAGTCCGAGAACACCGGTCCGGCGGTGCCGTTGCTGGTGACCTTGATGCACGAGGCCCCGGCTGCCGCCATCTCGCTCACCGCTGCGGCGGCGGCATCCGCATCGGCGATCTCGCGCACCGAGCCCTCTGGTGCCCAGCTCCGGTCCGACGGATAGCCGCCCGGCGCGGTGAGGAAGGCACCGCCGAACTCGATGCGGACCTGGTGAACAGCGAGCCGCCGAACAACGTCCGGATTTCCGCCGAGATCGACCACCCGGCCGAGGCGCGAGCCCGCCAGCGGGGAGTGATCCACCAGCTGCAGGTGCACGTGGTGGTCGCTGAATCCGCCGACGACGACGCCGTCGAGGAGGGGGAGCCCGGCGGTCGGAAGCGCATCCTGCAGCCGCATGCGCCCGTCGGTGAGTTCGACGACGCCCTCGCGCCAGCCGATCCCGTCGAAGAACGTGGCGGCGTGCATCAGCGGCCGATCTCCGTGCGCACGGTGTAGAGCTCGGGGAAGAAGGTCAGATCCAGGGCGCGCTGCAGGAAGCCGACACCACTGGAGCCGCCGGTGCCGACCTTCATGCCGATCGTGCGGGCGACCGTCTTGAGGTGCCGGAACCGCCAGAACTGGAAGTTATCCTCGAGGTCGACGAGGTCCTCGCACGCCTCGTACAGGTCCCAGTACCGGCTCGGGTCCTGGTAGATCTCGCGGATCGCGGGTACGAGCTCCGGCGTCTCACGGTAGGGCTCGCGCACATCGCGGTCGAGGATCTCGGTCGGGATGGGCAGTCCGCGGCGCGCGGCGAAGCGCAGGAACTCGTCGTACAGCGTGGGCTTCTCCCACTCGGCGGTGAGCAGCGCGAGGTTGGCCGGGTGGTCGGCGAAGACGCTCAGCATCTTCTCGTTCTTGTTGCCGAGGGCGAACTCCACCGCGCGGTACTGCACGGACTGGAAGCCCGAGGAGTTGCCGAGCGCCCCGCGGAACTGCGCGTACTCGGTGGGCGTCAGGGTGGCGAGCACCGACCACTGCTGCGTCATCACATCCTGGATGCGCTTGACGCGGGCGATGCGCTTGAGTGCTTCGCGCAGGTCGTCTCGGGCCAGCAGCTCGCGGGCGGAGGAGAGCTCGTGCAGCAGCTGCTTGAGCCAGAGCTCGGTGGTCTGGTGCTGGATGATGAACAGCATCTCGTCGTGGTGCTGCGGTTCGCTCACCGGATGCTGCGCGGTGAGCAGCTGGTCCAGCGCCAGGTACGACCCGTAGGTCATCCGCCCGGAAAGGTCGGTGACGATCCCGGATTCGAGGGCGCGTTCGTTCTCGGTGTGCATGCGCCGAACATATCACTTCTGAGTCGATCGTCACAGAAGTGAAATGTCTGCGCGGTGCGCAGTGAGACCGTCAGCGTGTGGTGTTCGCGTCCAGGAAGTCGATCGTCTTCTGCAGAGCGGTCCGCGCATCCGGCAGGTCGAGGTGGAACTGGTACTCGTGCGGGAGCTGCGGCTCGTGCGGTGCGGGCCAGAACTGTGTCGTCACGTCGACCCCGAGCTCATCCAGGCGCTTCGCCATCGGGATCGACTGCAGCCAGGTGAGCCCATCGCCGTTGCCGCCGGAGATGTAGGTCGTCGGGAAGTCCTCGGTGACCCAGTCGATGGTCGACATCGTGGCGCCGGTCGAGTCCTCTGCCCAGGTCTTCGTGCCCGAGTAGGCCCACATGGCCGATTTGAACCCCCAGCCGGCGATGCCGTCGAGCTGGGCGAGAGCCGACAGGTCGTAGACGCCGCAGTTGAGCACGGTCGCGACGAGTTGGTCCGGCGTGAGCGACGGGGTGATGCCCATGATCTCGGCGTAGTCCGGGCTGGTGATGAGCGTCGCCATCTGGCTGGCGAGCTGGCCTCCCGCGGAGTCGCCCGCGAGGACGATCTGGTCTGCGTCGACGCCGAGCTCCTCGGCATGCTCGTCGATGTAGGCCAGGGCCGCGTCGAGCTGGTGCACGGCGAGCGGATACACGCCCTCCGGGCCGATCGTGTAGTTCACGGCGATGGTCGTGTACCCCTCGGCGGCGAGGATGCGCATGTACGGGTCGACGTTCTCCTTCGTGCCCGAGATCCAGGCGCCGCCGTGGATCCAGACGACCGTCGGCAGGGGGCCGTCGGCGGATGCCGGGCG
This sequence comes from Microbacterium umsixpiens, assembly GCF_053543675.1. Taxonomy (NCBI): domain Bacteria; kingdom Bacillati; phylum Actinomycetota; class Actinomycetes; order Micrococcales; family Microbacteriaceae; genus Microbacterium; species Microbacterium umsixpiens. The sequence goes on along the minus strand of NZ_JBLVOH010000039.1, from coordinate 27,416 downwards.
GAAGACGTCCATCGTGGTGTCCGCCCCGTCGTCTCCGTAGGCGACATCGGTCCGCACCGCGAGCTTCGTGTCGGGGACGTGCTTCTCCATCTCGGCGGCGGTGTCATCGCCGCCCTGGGTGAACACGGAGCGGATGACCATGGCTGACGGCCAGGGCGTGATCGTTCCGATGAGCGCGACCACGGCGACCGCAGCGAGGATGATGCCGAGGACGATCTTCGTCCGATGCCACGGCTTGCGGGCCTTCGCCGGGCGTGCGGGTTCTTCGGTGTGCGCGTCGATGCTCATGGACCCCTCCACCGATCAGTGTGCCAGTAGTCCGGGCCAGGGTCAGGCGGCCATCCCGGCGAGGAGTCGACGCAGGCCGTAGTCGAACGCGCGGTCCACGTCGCCCCCGAGGCGGAAGGCTCCGGAGAGCTCCATCTGCAGGAACCCCGTCGCCCAGGCGGTGAAGAGACGGGCGGCATCGAGTGCGTCGTCCTCGCCGACCAGCGCAGCTGTCGCACGGATCAGCGGCGCGGCCGAGCGATCGAGTGCATCGTGGGGCGCGGCGACGGTGAACATGATCCGGAAGCCCTCCGGATGCGCGTGTGCGAACGCCCGATAGGCGTGGGCGAGGGCGGTGAGGTCGTCGCCCACGGCCTCGAGTCGAGCCGTGAGCGCCTCGATGGAGGCGGTCGCCACCGCGGTGAGAAGCGCGTCACGGTCCCGGACCCGCTTGTACAGCGATGGGGCGCGCACGCCCACGCGCTCGGCAACGGCCTGCATCGTCAGTCCCGCGGGGCCGGCGATCTCGAGGATCTCCCGCCCGGCCTCGACGATCTCCGCTGTGGATGTGCGTTCGGGGGTCGGCATCGCGTCCTCCTGCATGGCTATTGACAATAGCCATGATAGCTACGTAACGTAGCCATCGCAAACACTCCGAGAGGACCCGCCATGAAGCTCGCACCCCACCTGCACCGCATCGGCAACGACATCGTCGCCGCGTACCTCGTCGACCTGCCCGAGGGCATCACCCTGATCGACGCGGGCCTCCCCGGGCACTGGCACGACCTTCAGCGCGAACTCGACGACATCGGTCGTCCGCTCACGGACATCCGCGGTCTGGTCCTGACCCACGGCGACAGCGACCACATCGGCTTCGCCGAGCGGCTCCGTCAGGAGGCGGGCGTCCCGGTGTTCATCCACGCGGCCGACAGTCACCGGGTGCGCACGGGGGAGAAGCCGAAGACGCCGATGGGGCCCGCCAAGTTCGGTCCCACGCTGGGCTTCTTCGCCTACGGAATCCGCAAGAATGCGCTGCGCACGCACCACGTCGCCGAGGTGGTCGAGGTGGCCGACGGCGACGTGCTCGAGCTGCCGGGTGCCCCTCTCGTGATCGGAATGCCCGGTCACTCTCCCGGCAGCATCGCGGTGCACGTCCCCGCCGTGGATGCCGTGTTCGTCGGCGATGCCCTGACCACGCGGCACGTGCTGACCGGGCGGACCGGCGCGCAGCCCGCGCCGTTCACGGACGAGCCCGCCGAGGCTCTCGCCTCGCTCGACCGGCTCGGCTCCCTCTCCGCGTCCTGGGTGTTGCCGGGGCATGGAGCCCCTTGGGACGGCTCGCCCGCCGACATCGCCGCCGCGGTCCGCGCCTCGGCCTGACGACGTATCAGGCGAGGATGGTCGCCGTGTCGCTGATCGTGATCTGCGGGGGATAGAGCCCCATGACCTGCAGGGCGGCCGCATGGTTCTCGGACGTCGACCCGGCGCAGGCATCCGCCGCGATCGTCAGGTGGGCGCCCGCGTCGGCTGCGGACAGCGCCGTCGAGATGACGCAGCAGTCGGTGGAGACGCCGGCCAGCACGACGTGCGCTCCGGACCCGATGACCGCCTCGATCTCGGGTCCCCACTTGCCGAATGTGGGCAGGTCGATGGTCGGATGCGGTGACAGCCCCACAGCCTCAGGGACGAGGTCGAACAGCGGATCGCCCGGCGGCTGGTCGGCGAAGGGCCAGGCGGCGAAGTAGTCGCCCCACGAGGTGGACCGGTCGGCGGTCGGCATCCACCGGGTCACCAGCACCCGGTCGCCGAATGCCGCGGCCAGAGCGCGGATGCGCGGCAGCGCCTCGGCGAAGAACGGCGACCCCCAGGCGGAGTCCGCAGAGGCGAAGATCGCCTGCGGATCGATCACGACGAGCCAGGCGTCGTCGAGTGCCCGAGCGGTCACGCGCCCTCCTGGCGCCGGATCTTCCCGGCCCTGGCGAAGTACGTCACCAGGAACGACAGCACCAGCGCGAAGAACACTCCGAGGTTCGCATACGCCCAGGCGCCGTCGGGCCCGCCGACGAGGAACAGCAGGTAGCCCTGCCAGTTGTTCCACGGCGCATCCTCGGCGAAGCCGTTGAGCACCAGCCCCCAGCCGATCGCGCTCGTCACGACCATGGTGCCGATCGACGTCCAGTCCCACGCTCCGTACCGGCCGCGGCTGTCGAACAGCGACTCCTCGTCGTAGTCCTTCTTCCGACGCAGGATGTCGGCGATCAGGATGCCCGCCCACGAGGCGAGCGGCACGCCGAGCGTGATCAGGAAGCTCTGGAACGGCCCGAGGAAGTCGGTCGCGAAGAACACCACGTAGATGGTGCCGATCGTGAGGATGACGCCGTCTATCGCGGCGGCAGAGGGGCGAGGGATGCGGATGCCGAGGCTCAGCAGGGTCAGCCCGGAGGAGTAGATGCCGAGCACTGCACCGGAGACGAGGGCGAGCACGGCCGTGAGCAGGAACGGCACGAGCACCCACACCGGCAGGATCGAGGCGAGGGCGCCGATCGGGTCGGCGGCGATCGCGTCCATGAGGTCGTCGTTCGACCCCCCGAGCAGGAGACCGAACACCACCAGGATCACCGGGGCCACCGATCCGCCGATCGTGTTCCAGGCGACGATCGCTCCGTCGGATGCCGTGCGCTTCTGGTACCTCGACCAGTCGGCGGCGATGTTGATCCAGCCGAGCCCGAACCCGGTCATCACCATGACCAGCGCGCCGGTCACCTGGCCGATGCCGCCGTCGGGGCGGGCGAGCACGGCTGCGAGGTCGATCTGCGGCGCCGCGAGGATGATGTACAGCACCGTCACGATGCCGGTGACCCAGGTGAGTACCGACTGCAGCTTCATGATCGTGTGATAGCCGAGCACGGATGCCGTCACGATCAGCGCGGCGACGATCACGGTGGCGATGATCTTGAGCGCGATGCTGTCGCCGTCACCGCCCAGCTGCGTGATCACGGTGGCCGTCGCGAGCACCGCCATGATCGCGAGGAACGTCTCCCACCCGATCGAGGTCAGCCACGAGACGATGCCCGGCACCTTCTGGCCGTGCACACCGAACGCCGCACGCGAGAGCACCATGGTCGGCGCCGATCCGCGCTTGCCGGCGATCGCGATGAGCCCGCAGAGCAGGAAAGACACCACGATGCCGATGACCGAGACGAGCGTCGCCTGCCAGAACGAGATGCCGAAGCCCAGGACGAATGAGCCGTACGACATGCCGAACACCGACACGTTCGCCGCGAACCAGGGCCAGAAGAGGTCGCGCGGCTTCGCGGTCCGCTCGGATTCGGGGATGATCTCGATGCCCGCGCGCTCGATCAGGGCCGGCTTGATGTCCGTCATGGTCACATCCTGGCACTGCCGGGAGGCGGTCGGGCGGAGTTCTCGAGCCAGATCCTGCCCGCGGGTCAGCCCGCGAAGAACGACTGCGCGGTGCGCGTGAGGTCGTGCAGGTCCGAGACCCCGGCGAGCTCACGCGCGGAGTGCATCGAGAGGATCGGGATGCCGACGTCGACCGTGCGGATGCCGAGCCGTGTCGCGGTGATCGGGCCGATCGTCGATCCACAGGGCACGCCGTTGTTCGATACGAACTCCTGGCCGGCCACACCGGCGCGCTCGCACCAGGCCGACCAGGATGCCGCGCCGACGGCATCCGTCGCGTACCTCTGGTTCGCGTTGATCTTCAGGATCGGACCGGAGCCGAGCACCGGCTGCACCACGGGGTCGTGCTTGGCCGCGTAGTTCGGGTGCACCGAGTGGCCGACGTCGCTCGACAGGCACCACGACGAGGCGTACGCCTGCCGACGTTCGGAGTCATCCGCCCCGAGCCCGGCGTACAGGCGCTCGAGCACGTCTTCGAGGAACGGGCCGGCCGCGCCGGAGCGCGACGCCGAGCCGAGCTCCTCGTGATCGAAGGCGGCGAGCACGGCGATCGGCCCCCCGGCTGCCGGTTCATGCGCGGCGAGTGCGACCACACCGGCATGCACCGAGGCGAGGTCGTCGAGGCGGCCGGAGGCGAAGAACGCGCTGTCCTTGCCGAAGACGGCTCCCCGCGCGGTGTCGGCGACCACGACGTCGTAGCCGCGGATGTCGGCGGCCGACACATCGGCGGATGCGGTGAGCTCGGCGAGGATGTCGGCCTCGCTCGGGTCGCCGAGTCCCCACACCGGCTGCGTCTCGGTCTGCTTGTCGAGCGCGAGCCCGTTGTTGACGCCCCGGTCGAGGTGGATCGCGAGCTGGGGAAGGCGCAGCAGCGGCCCGGTGTCGGCGAGCACCACGCGGCCGTCCGCCAGCGCCAGGCGTCCGGCGAGGCGCAGCTCGCGGTCGAGCCAGGAATTCAGCAGCGGGCCGCCGTAGACCTCGACGGCGGCCTGCAACCACCCGCGCGAACCCGTCGTCGGCTGCGGCTTGAGCTTGAAACCGGGGGAGTCCGTGTGTGCGCCGAAGATCTGCGCGGGCGTGGTGGCCGCGGCATCCGTCGGCACGACCCAGGCGATCGTGGCACCGTCGCGCACGACCACGTAGCGTCCACCCGCCTGGACGGGCCAGGCCTCCTCCTCGCGGAGCGGCGTGAAGCCGGCGTCTTCCAGCCGTCGAGCGACCTCCGCCGCCGCGTGATAGCTCGACGGGGAGGCGGCGACGAAGTCGGCGAGGTCCTCGGCGTGGGCGAGTGCGACCGGGGTGACGGGCATGGCGGGCCTTCCTGGAGACGAGCGGTCCTTCGAGCGTAGCCGGGGTGATGCGCGGGTCCGCTTCCTGCCGCGGGCTGTCGTTTCCCGGCCGTTCATCCCGGAGGGTTAGGCTCGTCTCGATAGCGCCTAGGGTTCCGGGGTCCACACCCGTCTGGTCCGAGCGGCGCCACGGTCCTCCTCCGTAGGAGGGCCGTCATCTGACAGGACAAAAGCCCGGAGGACCCTGTTCGTCGCGCCGTGCGCCGGACGGAAGGGTCTCGTCGTGTCCCCTCTCGCGTTCGTCCTCGTCTTCGGGGCGGCCATCGCCCATGCCGCGTGGAACATCATCGCCCACGGTGTCAGCAGAGCGGGGTCGCCGTTCCTCTGGTGGGGTGCGGTCGGCAGCACGCTCGTGTGGATCGGGGTCGTGCCGTTCACGGGCGGTCTGGGAACGGATGACCTCGGCTCCTTCGCGCTCGGCGTGACCGTCTCGGCGGTGCTGCACGTCGCCTATATGACGGTGCTGCAGCGCGGCTACCGCGAGGGCAACCTCTCCACCGTGTACGCGACTGCACGGGGCACCGGGCCGTTCCTCTCGGTGATCGTCGCGGTGCTGCTGCTCGGGGAGCGGCCCTCCATCGTGGCGCTGATCGGGGTGGCGGCCGTGATCGTCGGCGTCGTGGCGATCGGCTTGGTCGATCGGGGGACCGGCGCGGGCTCGCGGCGCATCGATCCCGGCATCCTGTTCGGCCTGCTCACCGGGGTCGCGATCGCCGTCTACACGATCTGGGACGCGCACGCGGTGCGGACCTGGAGCCTTTCGCCCGTCGCGTTCATGGTCGGCACGAGCCTGCTGCAGGTGCCGTTCTACTCGTTCGCGGTGCGCCGTCGATGGGATGCCGTCCGGGCGCTCGGGCGCGCGCAGTGGCGGCGGATCCTCGTCTTCGGCATCCTGTCGCCGCTGTCGTACATCCTCGTGCTGACCGCGATCCAGATCGCTCCGGTGGCGCTGGTGGCGCCGCTGCGCGAGGTGAGCGTCGTGCTGGTGAGCCTGTTCGGGGTGTTCGCGCTGCGGGAGTCGCGTCCGAGCTGGCGGATCGCGGCTTCGCTCGTCGTGGTCGCCGGGATAGTCCTGCTCGCGGTCTGATCAGCGGAAGCTGACGAGCCCGGCGTGCGCGGCGGTGACCAGGATCTGCACGCGGTCGCGCAGGTGCCACTTCGACATCATGCGTCCGAGGTGCGCCTTCACCGTGCCCTCCGAGACGATCAGCGCCTTCGCGATCTCGGCGTTGGACATGCCCTTCGCGAGGCAGTTCAGCACCTCGGTCTCGCGATCGGTGAGAGGTTCGAGGGCGTCGGCGTCCGCGGCGACGGGGGTGGAGTCGCGCACGTGCTTGATCAGCATCGACGCGATCCGCGGGGAGAGCGAGCTCGCACCGCTGTGCACCTCGCGCACGCCCGTGACGATCTCTTCGGCGCTCGAGTCCTTGAGGAGGTATCCGGAGGCGCCGGCGCTGAGCATGGGGAGCACCGTATCGCTGCCGTCGAGCGTGGTGACCGCCAGCACGCGGACGTGCGGCCAGCGTTCGGCGATCACTCCGGTGGCTTCGATGCCGTCCATCTCGGGCATCTGGACGTCCATCATCACGACATCGGGCTGCTCGCGTTCGACCGTGGCGATCGCTTCCACGCCGTCCTCCGCCTGGGCGATCACGGTGATCTCGGGGTCGCGGGAGACGAAGTGCGACAGCGCCGAGCGGACCAGGGGATCGTCATCGACGATCACGACACGGATTTCCTGCATGGGGGAAGCCTAACGGCGCGGGCGACGGGCGATGGCGATGTAGACCTTTGGCTAAAAACCTCTAGACGAGAGACAGATGTGCGCCCCGCGATTCGCCGAGAAGATGAATACAGACATCGACGAACGACTACAAAATGGAGGTGAACGTTATGACTTTCTGGCAGCAGGTTGGCAAGTTCTTTGGTCTCCACAACTAATCTAGTTGGCAAATAGGAGATAGTGAAGCATGGCCTTTGACCACTCGACCCGGGAAACAGCGGACACACTCCGCCTGAACCGAGGAGAGAAGCTCAGCGCGATCGAGCGGATCATCGTTCTGGTGATCGTTTCGATCACCATCGCCGCAGACGTCATCGGCTTCTTCACCACACCGGGTGTCAACCCGGTCGCGCTTCTGGTCAGCGTCGCCTCGACGGCGTCGTTCGCTCTCTATCTCTGGAAGCCGCTCATAGCGACATGCGCCCTCGGCGTCGTGTTCGCCGTCTCTTTCATCCCCGGATCGGAACTCCAGGTCTTGACCGCCGCCGCAGTTGCGGCCGGTCTGGTCATGCGACTGGGGTGGACCTCGCTGATCCTTTCCTACACCGGCGGTTTCCTGGTCGCCGCGGCGCTCGTTCCGTTCGCCGCCGCACCAGGCGTGATCGTCAACATCGGCCTCTATCTCGTCTTCGCCACCGTGGCTGGAGCTGTCGGGTTCGCCCTGCGGCTCGCATTCGCCCGTGGCAGCCGTCTCGAACGTGAACTCGAGGCGCGCGCCGAACAGGAACGACAGGCAGTTCTCGCCGAGCGACGTTGGATCGCCGGCGAGCTGCACGACAGCATCGCGCACCACCTCACGGTGGTGGCGCTGCACGTGCAGATGCTCGAAGACCCCCAGACGAGTTCCGATTCGCAGGAGGCGATCCGTGTCGCCGCGCGCAAGGCGATGACCGATCTCCGCTTCGTGATCGAACTCGCCGACGACGGTCCGCAGTCGTCGAGCGTGCAGACCGGCGACCTCGCCGCCGCGATCGACGAGGCGGCGGAGGAATTCGAAGCCGCCGGACACTCCGTGGCGCGAGAAGGCGATCCGCAGGACGAGCGGATACCGCGAGCCGTCGAGATCGTCCTCGCGCGCATCACGCGCGAGTCCGCCACCAACATCCTCAAGTACGCCGGCCCCGGCGAGGTGCAGATCACCCTCGCCGTGGACGATGAGGTCGCGCTCCTCACGCTGCGCAGCCCCCTGCCCACCACGCCGCGCCGCGAGCTCTCGTCGAGCCGCACGGGTCTCGGTCGGATGGCGGAGCGGGTCATGGGCGCGAGCGGCGAATTCAGCGCGGGCGAAGTCGATGGATTCTGGGTCGTGTCGGCCCGGCTTCCGGTCGTCTGATGCTCTAGAGTGTGTGAGCACCCCTTCCACGATCCGCGAGAAGTTAGACGAAAGTCTAGAGAAGTCTCGACGTTCGACACTGTGGAACGCGTTGCACTCCGACGTATCCTGGAGGCTCCCCAGATAAAGCGTCCCCAGCGCTGCGATCGCGGGCGCGGTCTTTCTGGCTTCTGAAAAACTTGCGCGCTCGCGATCGCCTTCTGCGTTAACGGCCCGTTTCTCCGGCCTCCGAGCAGGGCGTACCCGCTTCGCTAACCGCCGACCGCGCGCATGTAGTGCCCGTCGGTGGAGATGCCGGATGCGGCGACCGTGAAGCGCACGACCTCGCTCAGGTAGCGGTCCTCCGAGGCCTCGAAGATCCGACCCTCCGCGTCACGGGACGTGCGGGTCAGCCGCAGGATGGGCGTGCCGCGTGGGACACGCAGCAGAGCGGCATCCTGATCATCGGCGGCCACCGCATCGATCACATGCTGCAGGGTCACGATCGGGTGGCCGACCGACGACAGGTGCTCGGTGATCGACACCTGGTCGAGATCGACATCGAACAGGGGTCGGCCCGCGGCCTCGGTGTAGTTGAGGCGCTCGAGCATGGTCGGGCGCCCGTCGAGCAGGCGCAGCCGCACGACGCTGACGATCGTGTCGCTCGGGTCCACCTCGAGTGCCGCCGCCAAGTCGCCGGCACGGCGCAGGCTCAGCTCCTGCGTCTCGGCCCCGGGGGAGACGCCCAGCTCGCGGGCCCAGCGCGTGAACGGCACCGACACGTCCACCGCCTGATTGGCCTTGCGGGCGACGACCCTGGCAGGCCGGCCGCGGCTCGTCTCGATCAGGCCCTCACCGCGCAGTGCCGCCAGCGCGTTGCGGATCGGCCCGCGGGACGTGTGCCATCTCTCGGCGAGCTCCGCCTCGGTCGGGACGTCGTCGCCAGGACGCAGTCCGCCGGCAGCGATCTGCGCGCGGAGGTCGTCGGCGATCTGGGTGTACACAGCTTCAGCCACATAGGTACATTACTTGGTCAGACCGGAGGGCGCGAGCACGTTTCTGGAGTGTTCATCCAGAAGAATGCTCGGTAAACGAGGCCTGAACAAATCCGAGTTAGGTACATATCTCGGTGTGGCACCTGCGAGAGTCTTCCGTGGATCACCCCTCACACCCTGAAAGGTCCTCATGAAGCTTCGCGCTCTCCCCGCCCTCGCCGGCGTCGCGCTCCTCGCCCTCGGCCTCGCCGCCTGCTCCGGCTCCGCCGAGGCCACCGGCACTCCCGGCGCCGACGAATCGTCCGCTGCGAGCGGCTTCGCGGTCGACGAGAACACCCTCGTCTTCGGCGTCGTCCCCGACTCGGTCGACACCGAGACGAACTACCAGCCGCTCATGGACTACATCGCCGACCTCACCGGCAAGACCGTCGAGTACCACGAGTCCACCGACTACGCGGCGCTCATCGAGGCCGCCGTCGCCGGTAAGGTCGACGTCGCCTCGTTCTCCGGCTTCACCTACGTCACCGCCACCAACAACGGTGCCAAGCTCACCCCCATCTCCTCCATCGTCACCGACGAGGGCCAGGAGCCCGGCTACTACTCGCAGGCGATCGTCCCCGTCGACAGCGACATCAAGAGCATCGAGGACTTCAAGGGCAAGAAGGTCTGCTTCGTGGACCCGTCTTCGACCTCGGGCTACCTGTTCCCGTCGTACAACCTGATCGAGGCCGGCATCGACCCGAAGACCGACATCACTCCGGTGTTCGCCGGCAAGCACGACGTGAGCGTGACCAAGGTCGGCGAAGGCGTCGAGTGCGAGGTCGGCTTCGCCGAGG
>NZ_JBLVOH010000039.1:17043-17375 GCF_053543675.1 Microbacterium umsixpiens | reverse complement strand
CGCCGAGGACTCCGAGGTCGAGAAGTCGGACAAGGTCAAGGTCGTCGCCGAGACGATGGTCCCCGGCGCCCCGCTCGTGTACTCGTCGGCGCTTCCGGAGGAGGTCTCTAAGCAGCTCGTCGACGGACTCTCCGAGGTCACGATCGACGACATCATCGCCGCCGGCATCGACAGCGCCGACAGCGACTCCTTCCGCAGCGTCTTCTACGCCACGAAGCCGGTCGACGACGCCTACTACGACCTGATCCGCGACATCTGCAAGGAGACCGAAGCGGAGCAGTGCCAGGGCTGAGCCCGGCCTGACCCCTTCGTCTCACCCGGTGCCCCCCCCC
>NZ_JBLVOH010000039.1:13505-17023 GCF_053543675.1 Microbacterium umsixpiens | reverse complement strand
GCGAGCCGGAGGGCCCCACCGCAGGACACACACCACATCACAGGAGCTCCGACATGACCGCCTCGGCATCCGACGCCCTCATCCGTCTCGACGGCGTGACGAAGACCTTCGGCACGACCACTGCCCTGAAGGGCGCCTCGCTCGAGGTCTCCCGCGGCGAGATCGTCGTCCTCCTCGGCCTCTCCGGCTCGGGGAAGTCGACCCTACTGCGCCACCTCGACGGGCTCGAGGTCCCCACCGCAGGCTCCGTGGAGGTGCTCGGCTCCCAGGTTCCCTCGCTGAAGGGCCGGGCGCTCCGCGGCCTCCGCAGCCGCGTCGGGTTCATCTTCCAGCAGTTCGAGCTCGTGCCCTCGCTCACCGTGCTCGAGAACGTGCTCACCGGCTCGCTGTCGGGTGTGCGCGGACCGCGCCTCGGGCTCTGGGGCTACTCGCGGGCCGCCAAGCTCACCGCGCTCGAGCACCTCGACCGCGTGGGTCTGCTCGACCGCGCCTACCAGCGCAGCGACACCCTCTCCGGTGGACAGCAACAGCGCGTCGCCATCGCCCGCGCCCTCATGCAGAAGCCCGACATCCTGCTCGCCGACGAGCCGGTCGCCTCGCTCGACCCGGAATCGAGCGAGCAGGTCATGGCCCTGATCCGCGAGATCGCCGCCGACGAAGGACTCACGGTCGTGTGCAGCCTGCACCAGGTTGACCTGGCGATCAGCTGGGCCGACCGCATCGTCGGGCTCCGCCACGGCGAGGTCGTGCTGGACACCCCCACCACCGACCTCACCAAGGCCGAGGTCATGGAGATCTACGGCCGCGTCGCGCCCACCACCGCCGAGATCCGGGCCGTGCAGGAAGAGCTCGTCGTGGCGGCCGCACAGGTGGCGGCATCATGACGATCCTCGCCGACCGTCCGCGCACCGCAGCGGCCTCGACGGTCGCCGAGCGGGCTCCGAAGCGACCGATCTCGCCGGAGCGCATCGCGGCGTCCCTCACTCTGGTCGCGCTCGTCGTGCTCGGCATCCTCGCCGTCCGCGAGGTCGACATCTCCATCCCGGCGATGGTGCAGAGCTGGGGCAACGCCGAGAACTTCATGGCGCGTGTGGGCGGCCTCTCGTTCCCCGAGCCCGCCGACCTGGCCTGGCTGATCGCCCTCACCGTCGGCCTCGTGCTCGTCGGCACCCTGCTCGCCGCGGTGCTGTCGGTGCCGATCGCCTACCTCGCCGCATCCAACACGACGCCGGGGAACGGCTGGCGCGCCGCCGCCCGGTTCATCGGCGTCCTCACCCGCGCTCTGCCCGACGTGGTGCTCGCGATGGCGTTCGTGCTGATGTTCTCGCTCGGCACGCTCCCGGGCATCCTCGCCATCGGCATCCACTCGATCGGCATGATCTCGAAGATGTTCGCCGACGCGATCGAGCAGATCGATGAAGGCCCCCGTCTCGCGATCCGCGCCGCGGGCGGCTCGAAGATGCAGGAGTTCAGCGCCGGCATCCTGCCGCAGGTACTGCCCAGCTGGGTGGCGACGGTCTTGCACCGCAACGACATCAACCTGCGCGGCAGCGTGGTGCTCGGCTACGTCGGCGTCGCCGGCCTCGGCCTCGAGATGTCGTACGCCTTCAAGTCGCTCAACTACGGCAAGGGGCTCGGCATCGCCCTGGTCATCTTCATCCTCTGCATCGTGATGGAGATCGTCTCCAGCATGGTCCGCGGGGCGATGCTCGGCGAGCAGAGGCACACCCGCTCCTGGATCGACCGGATGCTGCACCCGCGGCTCGGTGCGCACGCCGCAGCCGCACCCGCCGGACGCCCGGCATGGGCCGCCAGCCCGCAGACCGCGGTGCGGCGACCCTGGACGGCGCAGCGTGTGCGTCACACGATCGCCGGTGTCGTCGCCGTGCTCGTCGTGATCGGCAGCGTCGTGGTCAGCCAGATCAACTGGATGGACTTCGTCACGTTCTGGGCCAAGCTGCCCGAGGTCGCCGCCCGGTTCTGGCCGCCGTCCTTCGGAAGCTACGACGCGAGCGCGATGTTCGAGGCCATGCGCGACACGGTCGCGATCGCGCTCGCCGCGACCGTGCTCACCCTGCTCCCGTCGATCCTGCTCGGCTCCCTCGCCGCCCGCAACGTCGCTCCCAGCCCGGGGGCGCGCGGAACGGCGCGACTGCTGCTCGTCGGCATCCGCGGCATCCCCGAGCTGATCCTCGCGATCGTGCTCGTCGTCATCACGGGCCTCGGTGCGCAGGCGGGCGTCATCGCCCTCGCGATCGGCGGCATCGGACTGCTCGGCAAGCTCATCGCCGACTCGTTCGAAGAGGTGGACCGCGGCCCCGAGCGGGCGCTGCGCGCGGTCGGCGCGACGCGTCTGCAGACCTACACCTCGGCCACCGTGCCGCAGGGGATGCAGGCGCTCATCGGCCACAGCTTCTACATGCTCGACACGAACATCCGCGCGGCGACGATCCTCGGCATCGTCGGCGGCGGAGGAGTGGGGTACTACCTGCTCAATGCCAGCCAGGGTTCGCGCTACGAGACCGTGACCGCGATCGTCCTGATGATCCTCGCCACCGTGCTCGTGGTCGAAGGGCTCGCCATGTGGATGCGGAAGGTGTTCCGATGAACGGCACTCCGAACACGGCCGACGTCGTGGTCGTCGGCTCGGGGATCGTCGGCCTCGGTGCGGCATACGCGGCGGTCCGTCGCGGGCTGCGCGTGATCGTCGTCGACCGCACCGATGCCCCGGTCGGCGCCACGATCCGCAACTTCGGTCACCTCTGCATCGGCGCCCAGGGCGGGGAGGCGCGGCGCTACGCCGACGTCTCCCGCGCGCTGTGGCTGCGCCTCGCCAAAGACGCCGGCTTCTGGCTGCGCGAGTCGGGCACACTCGTGGCCGCCCGCCACGACGACGAGATCGCCGTGCTGGAGGCGGCCTCCCGCGAGGGCGGCATCCGCCTGCTCGAGGCCGACGAGCTCCTGCGCCTCGCCCCGCTCCGGGCGGACGGCCTCGTCGGCGGCGCGCACATCGAAGTCGACCTGCAGACCGATCCGCGCACCGCGGCCACCGCGACCGTGCGTCATCTCGCGAGCCTCGGAGTGGAGTTCCGGTTCCGCACCGCGGTCACCGCGGTGGGGGCGGGCCGAGTCGAGACCACCCGGGGCCCGATCGGCTGCGGAAGCGTCGTCGTCGCGGTGAACCACGACATCGACCAGTTGCTCCCCGAGGTCGCCGAGCGGCACGGGATCGCGCGCTGCGCCCTCGACATGATGCGGGCGGCGGTGTCGTTCCGGCATCCGCTCGCCGCACCGCTGCTCACCGGCTGGTCGCTCGTGCGCTACGGGCGCTTCGCCGACGGGGTCGAGGCCACGGTGCTGCGGGAACGCCTGCATGCCGAGCGGCCCGACCTCGCCGCCATCGACCTCAATCAGATGTACACACAGCTGCCGGATGGCACGCTCATCATCGGCGACTCGCACGCGACCGCGGTCGCTCCGGCGCCCTTCCAGCCCGAGGCCGCCTTCACCGCATTCCT
>NZ_JBLVOH010000039.1:11940-13485 GCF_053543675.1 Microbacterium umsixpiens | reverse complement strand
TGATCGAGCGGTGGCAGGGCGTCTATGCGAAGGGGCCGCAGGAGTTCCTGATCGACCGCGGCGACGACGGTGTGCTCGTGCTCGCCGCGACCACCGGCATCGGCATGACCACGGGCCTCGGCCTGGCCGAAGAGAACCTCGCCGCCGCCTTCGGGTGGACGGCAGCAATGGAAGGAACATCATGACCACTCCTCTCGAACTCGTCGTCCTCGACATGGCGGGAACCACCGTGCTCGACGACGGCGTCGTGGAGCAGGCGTTCCAGCGCGCCGCCGAGCGCACGGGCGTCGCCGACCGGATGCCGTGGGCCGAGGCCCTCGACTACGTCCGCGTGACCATGGGCCAGTCGAAGATCGACGTCTTCACCCACCTCGCCTCCGGAGACCGGGCCGCGGCTGAGCGTGCCACCGCCGCGTTCGAGGGGGCTTACGCCGAGATCGTCGCCGAGCAGGGCGTCTCCGAGATTCCCGGCGCGACCGACGCCATCCAGGACCTGAAGGATGCCGGGCTCACGGTCGTGCTGACGACCGGGTTCGCCCCGGTGACCCGCGATGCCCTGATCGACGGACTCGGCTGGCAGGACCTCATCGACCTCGTGCTGTCGCCCGTCGACGCGGGGCGCGGCCGCCCCGCACCCGACCTCGTGCTCGCGGCGCTGCTGCGTACGCAGACGTCCTCCGTGCGGGCGGTCGCCGTCGCCGGAGACACCGTCAGCGACGTCGAGTCCGGGCGTCGGGCCGGTGCCGGCTTCGTCGCCGGCGTGCTCACCGGTGCCCACGATCGCCCGGCGCTGAGCGCGGCGGGTGCGGATGCCGTGCTGAGCGATGTGACCGCACTCCGCGTCGCGCTCGCGCAGCGCGAGCTGCTCCCGCTCGTCGCCGCCTCCTGAGAGGGATCGCCATGGGAACGCTGCTGATCCGTCCGCCCGGTCACCGCCGAGATGTCGCGCTGCGTCCGGCGGCGACGGCGATGGTCTGGATCGGTGAAGGCCATCCGCACGAGATGATCGCCGTGCCGGGAGTCGCGCTCGCCGACGGCGACGTGCTCGTCGCGGTCGAGATGTCGACGATCTGCGGCTCCGACGTGCACACCGTGCAGGGCCGCCGGTCGGCGCCGACCCCGCTCGTGCTCGGTCACGAGAGCGTCGGGAGGGTGATCGCGACCGGCGACACCGGCGCGAGCACGGTCGACGGCGCTCCGCTGCGCATCGGCGACCGCGTGGTGTGGTCGGTGACGATCTCGTGCGCGAGCTGCGACCGATGCCTGCGGGGGATGCCGCAGAAGTGCCGCAGCCTGGGCAAGTACGGGCACGACCGGGTCGGTGCGCACGGCGACCTGACCGGTGCGTTCGCGAGTCACGTGCAGCTGCGGGAGGGTACCGCCATCGTGCGCGTGCCCGAGGCGCTGCCGGCCGCCGTGCTCGCCCCGGCGGGGTGCGCGACGGCGACCGCGTGGGCGGCCGTGGCCAGGGCTGCCCGGGACCATGACCTCGATGGTGCCGCCGTGCGGATCCACGGTGCGGGGCTCGTCGGGCTCTCCGCCGCC
>NZ_JBLVOH010000039.1:7873-11908 GCF_053543675.1 Microbacterium umsixpiens | reverse complement strand
GGAGCAGGGGGCGACGGTCGAGGTGCTCGATCCCAACCCGGACCGTCGCGCGCTCGCCGCACGGTTCGGCGCGACGAGTCTGGACCGCGAGCCCGACGTCGTGATCGAAGCCTCGGGCCACGCTGTGGGCGAGGCGCTCGCCGGGGTGACCGTCGGTGGCACGGTGGTGCTGGTCGGCAGCGTGTTCCCCGCCGATCCGGTGCCGTTCGACGCCGAGAGCATCGTGCGGCGCCTGGTCACGGTCGCCGGCATCCACAACTACACGGGAGCCGAGCTCGCCGCGGCCGTCGCGTTCCTGGCCGGACGCGGGCGTGCCTATCCGTTCGGTGACGCGGTCGGCGCGGTGCGTGGGCTGCACGAGATCGATGCCGCCCTCGAAGAAGCGACGGCAGCCGACGCCCCCCTGCGGATCGGACTGCTCCCGGGGCACTGACCCTTCGAGACCTGCGGTGGAGCTACGCGGTCCGCTGTGGGCTTCGGCGGGGCCCGGCGGGTCGCAGGCCCTCTGCATGGAAGGCCAGGAGCCGGACGGCGGCCTCGACCGTCGCGGCCAGGACCTCTTCGGGATCGCCCGTCAGCGCCAGGCGGCGGTGTCCGACCGCGTCGGGGGTGGCCCACCCGAGGTACACCGTCCCGGGCGGATGGCCCCCGTCGGGGTCCGGCCCGCCGACGCCGGTCGTCGACACGCAGACATCGGCGTCGAGCAGATCGCGCGCTCCGATGGCGAGCTGTTCGGCGCACGCCGCGGAACAGGGGTCCGTGCCGGGGACCAGCCCGAGCACGCGCTCCTTCACATCCGTCAGATAGGCCACGACGCCGCCCGCGAACCACTCCGACGCGTCTGCCCCGGAACCGACGGTGTTCGCCAGCCGGCCCGAGGTGAGGGACTCCGCCACAGCCACACGCAACCCTCGCACGCGGGCGAGGTCGCTCAGCCGTTCGATGTGATCCGTCACTGCGAGACGCTCTCCGATGTCGTGCCCGTCGTCGTTCAGCGGGACTCGTCGCCGTCGTAGTCCGGACGCGGCGGCTGCAGCGGCTGGTCGGAGTACTCGCCGCCCGCGCGGCCGCCGAAGGGGCGCCCGTGGTCGGCGAACTCGTCGCGGGCGAACACCAGCGTCCACGGTCCCGCCGTGAAATGCGCACCGGTGCGGAGCGTCTCGGAATCGTCACCGGGGTGCGTGGCGTCCGCTCCGGCGCTGGCGTTCATCTCGCCCTCGCCGTGCAGGGTCAGGACATACTCGTCGCGGTCGTCGTGCGTGATCGTGGCGTGCACGGGGTCGGTGTCCGCCAGACGCAGTTCGTTTCCTTCGGCGGAGCCGACCCGGACCACGTCGGCCTCGAGCGCGAACTCGGTACGCTCATCGTCGCGCGTGATGCGCAGCCGGGGATTTCCCGCGCCCCACTCGGCGTGCGTGGTTCCGGGGGTGTACCCCTCGTCGGGGCGATCGTCGATGTGTCGTGCGTTCATGGAAATGCCCTCCTCAAGCTCGGGTGTTCGAGATTAGGGTGAGCGTGTTCGTTCTGCCGAGGGGGTTGACTTCGCGGCGGCGGACCCGCATCCGCCATCGGTCTGAACAGAGGCAGAATACTGTCGCCGTGTGAGCGAGAATAGGATGAGCCGTCGTCTCGGCCAGACTGCGACCAAGGAGCACAGAATGGGCAAGTTCGTCTATGAAGGCGGAGTGAAGACCGAGGTCGAGGACCGCGCTCTCACACACCTGCAGCTCGTCATCACCGCGAAGCTGCGGCGTGGCGAGCCGTTCCCGTTCAGCTGGCGTGAAGACGCGAGCGTCGGCGGCGGACGCACGACGGTCTGGATCCAGCCGGGCAGCTCGCTGGTGTTCAAGTACTTCGGCAGCCGTCAGCCCTCCATCAACCGGGCGTGGATCGAGGCGCTCGCCTTCACCGCCAACGCGCCGAGCGGGCTGTACCTGGTTCCCGAACCCGCCGAGGCGGGCGTGGAACCCGGCACCGAAGAGGTCCCCGTCACGCCTCAGCTCTGACCCGCCGCACAGCTCCCTCTCGCGGCGGCGCTCCTCCCGCCTCCCTGCACGGCTGTCAACCCCCTGCACTCGTGGCTGCCGATCCGGAAGAGTCGGTCGGACACATCGAGACGAGGAGGATCGGCCATGACCGACAACACTTCCGACCCCCGGCACGCGCATCGCGAAGAAGGCTTCCCCGCGCAGCAGCAGGATCAGCCCGGGCTCACGGAGCTGACACGTCCCGACCCCGATCACGGCGAGGAGAGCTATGTCGGCCACGGCCGGCTGGCGGGGCGCCGAGCGCTCATCACCGGCGGGGACTCCGGCATCGGGCGAGCCGTCGCGATCGCCTTCGCGCGCGAGGGCGCCGATGTCGCGATCGCGCACATGCCGGAGGAGCAGGACGACGCGGAGGACACTCTGGCCCTGGTCCGTGAGGCAGGGCGCACGGGGGTGAGCTTCGCGGGCGACCTGCGGGACGAGGCTTTCGCGACCGACATCGTCGCCCGCACGCGGAGCGAGCTCGGCGGACTCGACACGCTCGTGCTCAACGCCGCGTACCAGCACGACATCGACAGCTTCGAGAACCTGGCGACTGACCGGATGCGGCGCGTGTTCGACACGAACCTCGTCGGTCTGCTGTTCTCCGCCCGCGCGGCGTACCCCGACCTCGAGCCCGGCGCGAGCATCATCGTGACGGCATCCGTCCAGGCGTTCAACCCGTCGCCGGGACTCATCGACTACGCCATGACCAAGGCCGCCCAGGTGGCTTTCGTGAAGGCGCTCGCCGAGGAGGCAGGGCCCAAGGGCATCCGGGTGAATGCGGTCGCTCCCGGTCCGATCTGGACGCCGTTGATCCCCGCGACCGGCTGGGACGCGGAGAGGCTGGCGACCTTCGGGCAGGACACGCCCCTCGGACGCGCGGGTCAGCCGGCGGAGCTCGCCAGCGCCTACGTGTACCTCGCCTCGAACGAGTCCTCGTACACTTCCGGCTCGGTGATCGCGGTGACGGGCGGCAAGCCGCTCTGAAGCCGTCCGGCCGTCGGCCCCGGCCCGCGGTCTCCGGCCGTGCCCGTGCACAACTCCTCAGAAACCCGACCGAAAGCGGCGGATCGGGCCTGAGATCGGGTCGAACCGACGTTCTTGAGGAGTTGTGCACCGCGGGCCGCCGAGCCGCAGCCGCCTAAGCTTGTCTGGTGCAGAAGCCCGCCGCATCCGGCCCCCTCGTGGGCGTCGCACTCGTCATCGGCTCCTGCCTCTCGCTGCCCTTCGGCGCGGCCGTCGCGGCGCAGCTGTTCCCGGTGCTCGGGCCGTGGGGCGTGACCTCGCTGCGGGTCGCGATCGCCGCGATCCTGCTCGTCGTCATCGTGCGGCCGCGGCCCGGGAAGTGGACGCGCCCGCAGTGGCTCGCCGCGGTGCTCTTCGGCGTCTCGCTGGCCGCGATGAACGGCTTCTTCTACGCGGCGATCGACCGCATCCCGCTCGGCCCCGCTGTCGCGATCGAGTTCCTCGGGCCGCTCGTGCTCGCCGCGGTGCTGACCCGTCGTCTGGCGGATGCCGCCTGGGTCGGTGTCGCCCTCCTCGGCATGGTCGCCCTGGGAATCGACGGCCTGATCGGGGCCGAGCCGCTCGACCCGTTGGGGCTCGTCTTCATCCTCATCGCGGCCGGGTTCTGGGTGATGTACATCCGTATGAGTGCCCGCGTCGGTGCGCTCATCCCCGGCAGCAGCGGCCTGGCGATGGGACTCGTGGTGGCGGCCGTGCTGCTCATCCCGGTCGGCATCCCGGCAGCATCGACGGTCGCGATGGACCCGCAGCTGCTGCTGCTCGCGGCCATCACCGCGGTGCTGTCGTCGGTGATCCCGTACAGCTTCGAGCTGGCAGCGCTGCGCCGTCTGCCCCAGCGCGTGTTCGGCGTGCTGCTGAGCCTCGAGCCGGCGTTCGCGACACTGGCCGGCTGGCTGATCCTCGGGCAGGACGCGACCCCGCTGCGGCTGCTGGCGGTCGCCCTCGTGATCGCCGCCAGCGTCGGCGCGACCCTCGGCGT
>NZ_JBLVOH010000039.1:5579-7778 GCF_053543675.1 Microbacterium umsixpiens | reverse complement strand
CTGCACGAGCGTCCACACGACTGTGACCGTGAGGTACAGCGCAGCCGCGAGGGGCACGAAGGCCGCGAACACCGCCGTCAGGTAGTGCAGGGACGACATCACGCGCAGCATCGTCGGGGAGTTCAGCGGCGAATCGTCGCCCTCGACCGGCGTCGGGCGGAACACCCGGCGGGTGACCTCGGCGACCGCGATCATGATGGCGAGCAGCACCCCGAACACCAGGAACGTGGCCGGCGTGGCCGTGCCGTCGAACAGCGCCGAGACCAGGCTCGTGCCCAGCGGAGCGCCGAACAGGTCATGAG
Organism: Microbacterium umsixpiens; assembly: GCF_053543675.1. Classification (NCBI taxonomy): domain Bacteria; kingdom Bacillati; phylum Actinomycetota; class Actinomycetes; order Micrococcales; family Microbacteriaceae; genus Microbacterium; species Microbacterium umsixpiens. Next base: position 7,476 of record NZ_JBLVOH010000039.1, on the reverse strand, counting down.
AGAGCAGCTCGTTCGGATGCCCGGCGATCTCCGGCCGGAGGAACAGCGTGTAGAGGATGCCGACGACGGGGGCCTGCGCCAGCACCGGGAGCATCCCCGCGAACGGCGAGGTGTTCTCGGCCTTGTACAGCGCCATCATCTCCTTCTGCAGGCGCTCGGGGTTCTTCTTGTGGCGGCGCTGCAGCTCGCGCAGCTTCGGGGCGAGGCGTGCCCTGGTCTGCTCGGCTTTGGCCTGCGAGATGCCGACGGGGATGAGCAGCGCGCGCACCAGCAGAGTGACGAGCACGACCGCGAGGGCGGCGGCCGATGCTCCGGCGATCGGGGTCAGGAGGTCGGAGAGCCCGGTCAGCGCGCCGTAGGCGGCGTCGAGGAGGGCGGCGAGTGGGGGGAAGGCAAAGGGGTCCATGGAAGTGTCCGTTCGTGGCGTCGGGAAGGGTCGGCGAAAGCCGCGCGATCCCGTCGTGTGGACGGACTACGCGGCGGTCGCGACTCCCGGCGCCCGCGGGCGCGGATGCCCGGCGGCGTCAGGATCGCTCTGCGTGAGCAGGGTTCCGACGTCGATCGCCCGCAGCGGATGCGGTGCGTCGGAGGTGGCCTCGGGGCGCACGCTCAGCACGATCGCGAGCGTCAGCGCCGTGACGGCGAGCAGTGCGATGGCGAGACCGAGGGCCGCGGCATCCGGCATCGAGACGAGTCCGAGTGCGGTCGCGACGAAGCTCAGCATCTGCCCGAACCACTCGCTCATGCGCACTCCTCTCTGCAGCCGAGGGTAGCACCGGGGACCGCGAGACCGGCCGTCACGGTCGACCGTCTCCCTCCGCTGCGGGCGTAACGTCGAAGCATGAGTGACCTTCGCGCCCTGCTCGGGATCGAGCATCCGATCATCCTCGGCCCGTTCGGCGGGCTCTCCTCGACCGCACTCACCGCCGCGGTGAGCGACGCCGGCGGGCTCGGTTCGTTCGGCCTGTACGGCTACGACGGTGACCGCATCCGCGCGACCGGGGTCGAGCTGCGGGCGGCGACCGACCGGCCGTTCGCGGTGAACATCTGGATCCCCACGGGCGATGAGGTCGAGCCGAACCCGCAGCACACGATCTTCGCGCAGGCGCTACAGCCGTTCTACGAGGCGGTCGGTATCGAGGTGCCCGCCCGACCGGAGCGGTACAACCCGCCTCTGGAGGAGCAGCTCGAGGCGGTCTGGGAGATCGCGCCCGCGGTGCTCAGCGTGGTGTTCGGCGTGCCTTCCGCGTCTGTGGTCGAGGAGGCTCACCGCCGCGGCATCCGGCTCGTGGGGACCGCGACCACCGTGGCCGAAGCGGTCGCCCTCGCCGAGGCGGGCGTGGATGCCGTCGTCGCCACCGGAGCGGAGGCCGGGGGCCACCGGGTGTCGTTCCTGCGCCCGGCGGAGGAGTCGCTGGTCGGGACGTTCGCGCTGGTCCCGCAGGTCGTCGACGCGGTCAGAGTGCCCGTGATCGCGGCGGGTGGGATCGCCGATCGGCGTGGGGTGGCTGCGGCGTTCGCGCTGGGCGCCTCCGGCGTGCAGGTGGGGACGGGCTTCCTCGCCACCGCCGAGTCTGCAGCGAACGACGCCCACCGCGACGCGATCCGCTCCACCGCGGCCGACGAGACCGTGCTCACCCGGGCCATGAGCGGACGGCTGGCTCGCGGGGCGCGCAACCGCGTCGTGCGGGCGATCGAGGCGAGCGGCACGATCGCTCCGTTCCCGATGCAGAACTGGCTCACCGGGCGGTTCCGCACGGCGGCCGGACAGCAGAACCTGGGCGCGCTGCAGTCGCTGTGGATGGGGCAGGCCGCCCCGCTCGTGCGCCATGACACCGCCGCCGAGGTGTTCGCCGAGCTGGCGGCGGGGGTTCCGGCGGGCCGGGCTGGGCGGGCC
>NZ_JBLVOH010000039.1:0-5559 GCF_053543675.1 Microbacterium umsixpiens | reverse complement strand
GGACCGGGCTGGCCGGCCCGCGACCTCGGCCGAGATCGACGCGCGGATAGAAGAGAACCGGAACGCCTGGACGACGCCGACCGCTAGAGGATGACCGTGGACTTGCCGTGCACGATCACGCGGTCCTCCGCATGCCACTGCACGGCGCGGGCGAGCACCAGGCGCTCCACATCGGCACCACGGCTCTGCAGCTGAGCCGCCGACTCGGAGTGGGTCACACGCGTGACGTCCTGCTCGATGATCGGGCCCTCGTCGAGGTCGGCCGTCGCGTAGTGCGCTGTCGCACCGATGAGCTTGACACCGCGGTCCTTGGCACGCGCATACGGGTTCGCGCCGATGAACGCGGGCAGGAACGAGTGGTGGATGTTGATCACCGGCACCTCGAGACGCGTGATGAAGTCGTCGGTGAGGATCTGCATATAGCGCGCGAGCACGACCAGGTCGACGTTTCCGTGCAGCAGCTCGAGCTGACGCTCCTCCATGGCGGCCTTGTCGCCGGAAGGGATGTGCACGAAAGGCACACCGAACGAGCGCACCGACTGGGCCAGATCGGGGTGGTTGGAGACGACCATCGTGATGTCGATGTCGAGCTGGCCGCGCTGCGTGCGCCACAGCAACTCCATCAGGCAGTGGTCGTACTTGGAGACGAAGATCGCGACGCGCTTGCGGCGTGCAACATCGTGCAGTGACCATTCCATGCCGAAGCGCTCGGCGACGACGGCGATGTCGGCTTCGAGGGCCGGGCGCGCGGCGGAGAGACCGTCGAGGTGGATCACGGTGCGCTGGAAGAAGCGTCCGCCCTCGGAATCGGTGGAGTGCTGATCGAGCGAGATGATGTTCGCGCCGTGCTGGGCGAGCACACCGGCGACAGCGGCGACGATGCCGGGCTGGTCGTCGCAGGCGATCAGCAGGCGGGCGGTATCGGGCTGAGACATGGGGGCTCCTCGAGGGTGTGCATCGATTCTGCCGTGGATGCTGAGCAGGGGCGAATCGCGGGAGGTGACTCGCTACTCTGAGACCGTGGAAGCGAGTGACCTCGGCCTGGTGCTGATCCCCCTGTTGGCCGTTGCGGCGCCGCTGCTCGCCCGCGGCGTGCGCCCCGTGGTGCGGGTGCCCATCGTGGTGTTCGAGCTCGTGCTCGGCATCCTCGTCGGGCCTGCCGTGCTCGGCTGGGTCGAGCCCGGCCCCCTGCTGGAGAAGCTCAGCGACTTCGGCCTGGCGCTGCTGTTCTTCGTCGCCGGCACCGAGATCGACTTCAAGATGGTGGCCGGGAAGCCGCTCGCGCGGGCATCGGCCGGTTGGCTCCTCAGCGTGCTGCTGGGCATCGGCCTCGGCTTCTTCTTCGCTCCGGGCGAGGGGATGGTCGTCGTCGGCATCGCGCTCAGCTCCACGGCGCTGGGCACGCTGATGCCGATCCTGCGCGATGCCCGCGAGCTGGACACGCCTTTCGGGCGAGCGATCAGCACGATCGGGGCCGTCGGGGAGTTCCTGCCCCTGATCGCGATCTCGATCTTCCTGAGCACGCGGACCACGCCGATCGCCACGGCCGTGCTGCTGACCTTCGTGCTGCTGGCAGGCCTCGCGGTGCTGCTGGCGCATCGCGTGCCCCACGGCCGACTCCACCGCATCGTCCTCGCCACACTGCACACGTCCGACCAGTTCGGGGTGCGGTTCGTGATCCTCCTCATCGCGGCGCTCGTGGGGCTGAGCGTGATGCTCGACCTCGACATGCTGCTCGGTGCGTTCGTGGCCGGTGCGGTCTGGCGCATCATCATGACGCGCGCGCCGAAGGAGTCCGCCGAGCAGATCGAGAGCAAGATCGAGGCCATCGCCTTCGGCTTCCTCGTGCCGATCTTCTTCCTCTACACCGGTGTCACGTTCGACCTGCAGGCGCTGCTCACCTCACCCACCGCGCTGGCGCTGGTGCCGATCTTCCTGATCGCCCTGCTCGTGATCCGCGGTGCGGCGGCGCAGCTCTCGGCTCCGGCGGGGATGAGCGTCCGCGACCGGGCAGCGCTCGGGCTGCTGGCCGCCACCGGTCTGCCGATCATCGTCGCGGTCACCGCGATCGGTGTGGATCAGGACATGCTCGACACCGGCACGGCCGCCGCGCTGGTCGGGGCCGGCATGCTCTCGGTGCTGCTGTATCCGCTGATCGGGATGACGCTGCGCGGCGATCGCGCGGAGGTCGTCGGACCGGCGCGCGCGGGCGAGGCTGTGCAGGGGGAACTGTGACCACCGCATCGGCGCTGCTGACCGCGGCTGTGGCTGATCTCGCCGGCGCCCCGAAAGAGGGGCTGGGCGAGCAGCGCGATTCGCGGTGGCGTGGGCGCCGCATCGTGCGCGTCGGCGAAGCCTGGCATCTCGGGGCGCTGCTGCTGACCGACACGCACGCCCTGGCCACCGCCGAAGTGCTGCGGGCTGCCGATCCCGGCCGCCGCGGCTACACGGCCGAGTCGGCTCGCGAGCGGGCCGAGCGTCGGGCCGAGGCGCTGCGTGGCGGGTTCGACGAGGGCGAGGTCGTGCACGTGGGGTGGAGCGTGATCGACGTGGACGCCGTGGACGCCGGGGGCTCGTCCGGTCCGCTGGCCCTGGTCGACGGCGTCGCGTCCGTACGCTGGAGCGCGGCCGGAGGCTTCATGCCGCTGGAGGCATACCTGCGGGAGCGGGTGGCTCTGCTGCGCGACGGGGCAGCCGGCTGACTCAGGCGCGCTGACTCAGGCGGGCTGACTCAGGCGAACGTTTCGGCGAATCGCCGGAGGAGCGCCGCGCCCTCGGTGACGGATGCCGCGAGCACCTGCTGCTGCACCGCGTCGAACTCGTCGGGGTCGAAGTAGCCGGTGGTGCGGTAGAACGTCATCCGGTCGGCGAAGTCGCGGGGAGTGGGCTCGGGGTGGAACTGCGCCGCGTACAGATGCGTGCCCACGCGGTAGGCCTGCACCGGGCACACCTCGTTCGTCGCGAGCAGCACGGCGCCGGGCGGGGTGTGCGCCGCGCTCTCCTTGTGTGCCGTGAAGACCGTGAGAGCGGGCCCGCTGGGGCCGAACACCGGGTCGGCTGCACCCTCGGGCGTGACGTCGATGACCGTGGCGCTCGCGGGCTCCGGGGTGTCGGTGACGACCTCTCCGCCGAGCATGCGGGTCACGACGCCGATGCTGAAGCACGTGAAGAACACGGCGACCTCGGACGCGACGGCCGCATCGGCCAGGGTGCGCAGGTCGGCCTCGACGCGCAGCTGCTCCGGGGACTTCAGGGTGTCGGAGACGTTGTACGGCGAACCGCCGACGACGATGCCCCGATAGGCCCGCGCGCGCTCGAGGTCGAGCGGCGTCTGCAGCAGGTCGAGCCGGTCGACCACGTCGGCGCCGAGCGCCCGCCGGAACGAGGCGTGCTCAGCATCCGCCGCCCCGAGCTCGGGACGCACGCAGACGTAGAGGAGCGAGGCCATCAGGAGATTCTAACGAGCGCGACGACCGTCGCCGGTCACCGGGAGGAGTTCGCCGTGCGGCCGCGGACGATGCCGACGAACGTCTCGACGTCGGGCGTGGTGCGCTCGCGCGGCCAGACGAGGGCGACGGTCGAGGTCGGTCCTTCAGCCAGGATGCGGTGGTCGGCATCCTTGCGGTGATGCATGCGGGCGAGTGACATCGGGACGACGACGATGCCGACTCCCGATGCCGCGGTCGCGATCGCCTCGTGGGTCGGCAGGGCGGCGAAGCCCGCCGGCGTGGTGCCGGGGAGGTCGAGCGGTCCGAGCACGTCGTCGGTCAGGCCGATCACGACCTCGCCCTCCAGGTCGGCGGACGTGAGCTCCTCGACCGCCATCAGGTGCGAGTCGGCGGCGGCCACGACCACCGGGACCTCGTCGTACAGGGGGATGATGTGCAGCGACTCGTCCGTGAGCGGCAGTCGCACCAGCGCCGCATCCAGCTGGTCGAGGGCGGCGCGCTGCGTGGCCGCCTCGATCGGGACGAGCTCGAGCGGCACGCGCGGCATCCGCTGCTTCCACGCATCGATCCACTTGCCCGGAGTCGCACCGGGCACCGCGCCCAATCGGAAGGTGCGCGGTGCCTCGGGCTCGGCCTGCGGGGCGTCGAAGACGACCTTGGCCGTCTTCTTCTTGGGCTTCTGTGGGGGGAACCGCTCGGCGGGGGCGGCCTTGTTGCGCCGTACGGGCGTGCCGCGGCCTGCGCCCTTCGCGGGCCGTCTTCCCTGATTCGCCATGCGGACAAGGCTACTCGGCGAAGGGCGCGGCCACTTCCTGCTGCGGGTGGGATGCGGCCGCCAGCTTGCGCTGTGCACGGCGGATGAGCCCGGCGGCCCCGCCGACGAGCAGCAGCACACCGGCGGTGAGCAGGACGATCGCGGTGATCGTCGTGGGCGTCATGGTCATCAGCGCGTCCGCGATCGTCTCCCGACGGGAAGGGTCGGCGAGCTGGCCGAGGGCGAGGGCCGCGATGGTCGCGAACAGCAGTCCCCAGATGATGGCCGCCCAGCGGGTGCGCGGCGCGGTGGTCGGTTCGGTGGTCGGTTCGGTGGTCGTGGGAGTGCTCATCACTGGTCTTCCTTCTTCGGCTCGACGACGGTGATGGAGATCTCGCCGCTGTTCTGATCGATGGTGACGGGCTGGATGGTGGTCGTCGACGCGTTCTCCGCAGAGATGTTCTCGGAGACGACCGACTCCCCGTCGCGCCGCGTGCCCGCCCAGGTGCCGGAATCGATGACGTTGTAGTACTCCGCGTCGACGCGGGTCCACGTGATGTCCGCCGTGTCGACGGTCGCACGCAGCTGCAGCTGGACACCCGGATCGACGTAGATGTTGGTCGCGCCGGAGCCCTTCTCGATCACGATCGGCCGGGGCGCGTCGTCATGCTGATTCAGAGTCACGTTGAGCTCGCCGAACGGCTGCCGGATGTGCTCCGCACGGTAGTTCGTGACCGACGCCCAGCCGAGGCTGAAGCCCTGCAGGGTGGAGAACCCCCCGACGACGAGCCCGCTCACCAGCGTGAGCACGGTGATGAAGGCCAGGAAGCCGCTGCGTCGACGGAAAGCCCCGGCGACGATCATCCCGAGCGCCAGGATGAGGGCGGCGGCGAGCAGTCCGAGCGCGGTGCCGACCACGTCGCCACCCGCGACGAGGCCGACTGCCGCCCCCGTGATGATCGCGAGACCGAGGATGGTCGCGGCGAATGCGAAGCCCGCGCGCGGGTTCGATGCGCGGCGGATGCGCCGACGCTCGGCCGCCTCGGAGGCGAAGACGGCGGCCTCGGCCTGGCGCTCGCGGCGCAGCTGATCGCGGGCGGCGCGCTCGATGTCCTGCTGTTGGCGTCGCCACGCCTGGTCCTGTTCCTTCCAGGCGGCGTGCTGGCCGCGCCAGGCCTCGAGGGCGGCGGGGTCCTGCGAGCCGGGAGGCAGGGGGGCGGGAGGTGCGGGCGGGATGGCCGCGGTCGCTGCCGGATCGAGCGGCGGGAGGTCGGATGCCTCGACCTCGGCCGAGACGGCGGTGCCCGCAACCACGGTGTCCGCATCCGCCGGAGCGTACGCGCCGTACGGGAGTGT
>NZ_JBLVOH010000038.1:51097-55339 GCF_053543675.1 Microbacterium umsixpiens | reverse complement strand
CAACGGAGTCAGCCCGCCAGGGCCGCCTCCATCTCTTGCTGCGCCGTGCGGAGCAACTCCGCGGGGTCGCCGCCGGCGAGCGCTTTCTGCGTGGCGGTGTCGAGCGCGGTGAGCACATCCGTGGACGGGATGACACCCGGCAGGAGTGCGGCACCGTACTGGGACTGCTCGGTGAGGGCAGACACGACCGGATTCTCCGCGACATCCTCAGCCGAAACCTCCGACGTGAGCGGGGGCCAGCCGGAAGCCAGCGACCACGTGACCATGTTCTCCTTCTGATAGAACCACGTGAAGAACTTCTCGGCCGCCGCCTTCTCCTCCGCCGATGCCTGAGCGGTGATGCTCATGTCGACGGCGAGAGCGGAGGCCACGATCCCATCAGGCCCGGCCGGGAGCGGAGCGATGCCGTACTCGATGCCCGATTCCTCGGAGACGGTGGCGAGCCACGGACCCCCGAGGGTCATCGCGACCTTCCCCGCACTGAAGAGTCCATCGGCGTCGGCGCCCGTGATGCCGGTCGGCGAGAACTTGCCGGTGGCGACGGCATCGGACCAATACGTGAGGGTCTCGACGTTCTCCGGCGAATCGACCACGACGTCGCCGTCGGCGGTCACGACATCGCCACCGCCGCTCTTGAACAGAGACGGCCAGACGCCGTTGCCCACAGTCGCGTTGTCCTGGAGGGCGAGTCCATACTGCTCGGGCTCACCGTCTCCGTTCGCATCGACGGTGAGCGCGGTCGCGGCAGCGACCCACTCGTCCCACGTCGTCGGAACGGAGACGCCGGCCGCTTCGAACATCGCGGTGTTGTAGAACATCGTCAGCGGGGTGAAGCTCAGTGGAGCCCCGAAGCGCTCGCCGTCGACGATGCCGGTATCGACAGCACCGGGGTTGAGAACGTCCGAGGCACTGTCGCTCTCGTACCAGTCGTCGAGGGGCTGGAGTGCACCTTTCGACGCGAAGACCGGGATGTTCTCGGGAGGGATCGCCATGAGCTGCGGCCCCTTCTTCGCGGTGAGCGCCGGCAGAGCCGAGTCCAGGAGTGTCGCCCAGGGCTTGACCGACGGCGTGATCTTCACGTCGTCCTGCGACTTGTTGAACTCGGCGACGAGGTCGTTCAGCACCTCGCCATCCGCTTCCGTGTAGCCGTGCCAGAAGTCGAGCTCGATCACTCCGCCCTCCTCGGAGGGGGTGCCGGCCGACGAGCAGCCGGCCAGGGCGAGCAGAAGGACGCTCGCGAACGCTGCGGGTAGTGCTTTCTTCATCAGGGGAACCTCCACTGTTCGACCACTCTGTCGGCGCGGAGGACGGGTGTCCTCATCATCGCTTTACAACGTTGTAAGTAAACGTTATAGAGGTTATGGTTCTCGATGTTCCGCAAAAAGTCAAGCTGTTCAGTCGACCGTCCCCATGGTCGCCCGCTCGCGATCATCCGACACCGGGGCGACGAGTTGACGAGCCGCCCCCGAGGTCCTTACTGTGTGGGTTACAACGTTGTAGAGAGAGTGACGATGACTGCCACGACTTCCCCACCCACCCGTCGCCGCCGTCCGCCGGCGCAGCTCGGCGGGCGCGGCCCGATCGGAGGCGCGGCGAAGCGTCGCCTGACGATCCTGGCCTTCCTCGTGCCGGCTCTGACGATCCTCGCTCTGTTCGTCTTCTGGCCGATGCTGTCTGCGCTCAGGCTCTCGTTCACCGATGCGAGCGGCTTCGGACTCGAGGAGTACGTGGGCTTCGCGAACTACGTCGAGGTCTTCACCGACCCCGAGATGCTCCAGGCGATGAGCAACACGGTGCTGTACACCGTCCTCTTCACGCCGGTGGCCGTGGTGCTCGCGCTCCTGCTCGCCCTCGCGCTCAACAGCCCGAATCTGCCACTGCGAGGCATGTTCCGCACGTGGCTGTTCCTGCCGTTCATCGTCTCCCTCGCCGTCGCCGCGTTCGCCTGGCAGTATCTGCTCGACCCGCAGGTGGGCCTCCTGAACTACTGGCTGCAGGCCTTCGGCATCCGCATCGGCAACGTGCTCCAGGATCCGGTACTCGCGATGCCGACCGTTGTCCTGGTCGCCGTGTGGAAGAACTTCGCGTTCTACATGATCGTCTTCCTCGCCGGGCTCCAGGAGATACCGAAGAGCCTGTACGAGGCGGCCAACATGGACGGCGCCGGCCCCATAGCCCGCTTCCGCAACGTCACCCTCCCCCTGCTGGGCAACACCACGGGATTCGTGCTCATCATCGCGACGATCGCCGCGCTCCAGGCCTTCGACCAGATCTATGTGCTCACCGGCGGTGGACCGTATCGCAGCACGCAGACGATCGTCATGCAGATCTACCAGTCCGGATTCCGTGACCTCGAACTCGGCTTCGCCTCCGCGGTGTCGTACGTGCTGCTCATCGCGACGCTCGTCCTGAGCCTCGTCCAGTTCGCCCTCTCGGGCCGTCGAGCGAAGGACGCCGCATGACCGACATCGCCCTCTCCCGACGCCGCCCCACGCGACTGCGCGTCGGTCGCGGACTCTACTTCCTGGCGATGCTGTTCGTCACACTCCTGATCCTGCTGCCGATCCTCATCATCGTCTTCACCGCCTTCAAGCCGGTGTCCGAGGTCAACGCCTTCCCACCCTCGCTCGTTCCGGGGACGTGGACACTCGACAACTTCGAGCGGATCTTCACGGACCTGCCGTTCGCCCGGCTGATCTTCAACAGTTTCGTCTTCGCGGGCGGAGTCACGATCTGTGCGCTCGTCTTCGATTCTCTGGCCGCGTACGTGCTCGCCCGCATCGACTTCCGCGGAAGTCGCGTACTCCTCGTCGTGATCGTGGCGAGCCTGATGATCCCGTTCCAGGCGACACTCATCCCGATCTACCAACTCGTCTCGGACTTCGGCTGGGTGAACACGTTCTGGGGCCTCATCATCCCCCGCGCGGCAGACGCCTTCGGGATCTTCTTCCTCCGCCAGTTCTTCCTCTCCCTCCCGCGCGATCTCGACAACGCCGCCCGCATAGACGGGGCTTCGGAGTTCCGGATCTTCCGCAGCGTCGTGCTCCCCAACGCCGTCCCCGCCCTTCTCACACTGGGCATCTACACGTTCGTCAACAACTGGAACGATCTGCTGTGGCCGCTCGTCTTCACGACGGAGCAGGAGATGGGGACCATCACCTCCGGGCTCACATTGCTCACGGGGCCCAGCGGGATCATCCCCTACGGCGTCATGATGGCCGGCTCCCTGATCGCCGTGGTGCCGCTCGCGATCATGTTCCTCTTCGTCCAACGACGCTTCATCGAGAGCGTCGCGAGCACCGGGCTCAAGTAGACCGACCATCCGCACGCCGGCCGCGACCCGCTCGCGAGCACCGTGAAGACCTGACCGAAAGGCAGAAATGACCGCCGCACGATTGACCTTCGACACTCAGCTTCCGGTCGGGGCTGTGAACCGCCGTGTCTTCGGCTCCTTTGTGGAGCATCTGGGCCGATCCGTCTACGACGGCATCTACGAGCCCGGGCACCCGAGCGCCGACGCCGAGGGATTTCGCTCCGATGTGAAGGCGCTGGTGTCCGAGCTCGGGGTGAGCGCGATCCGTTACCCCGGTGGGAACTTCGTATCCGGGTTCCGTTGGGAGGACAGTGTGGGTCCGCGCTCGCAGCGCCCCGCCCGGCTCGACCTCGCCTGGCATTCGACGGAATCGAACGAGGTGGGGATGCACGAGTTCGCTTCGTGGCTGGAGTCCGTCGGCAGTGAGCTCATGCTCGCCGTGAACCTGGGTACACGCGGCACGCTGGAGGCACTCGATCTCCTGGAGTACACGAACCTGCGATCTGGCTCGGCACGGGCGGCGGAGCGCGCCGCGAACGGCCGGACCGAGCCGTTCGACGTGCGGATGTGGTGTCTCGGGAACGAGATGGACGGCCCCTGGCAGCTCGGGCACCGCTCGGCGGACGACTACGGCAAGCTCGCCGCGCAGACCGCTCGCGCGATGCGGATGTTCGATCCCTCACTCGAGCTGGTCGTCTGCGGCTCCTCCAGTCGCTCGATGCCCACCTTCGGCGAATGGGAGCGCGTCGTCCTCTCCCACACGTACGACGACATCGACTACATCTCCTGCCACGCGTACTACGAGGAGAAGGACGGAGACCTCGCGAGCTTCCTCGCGTCGTCGGTCGACATGGACGAGTTCATCGAGTCGGTGATAGCGACCATCGACCATGTCAAGGCGGCGAAGCGCAGCGATCACGTCGTGAACA
>NZ_JBLVOH010000038.1:48384-51075 GCF_053543675.1 Microbacterium umsixpiens | reverse complement strand
ACATCTCGTTCGACGAGTGGAACGTCTGGTACAACACCCGGTTCGAGACCGTGGACAAGATCACCGGTGCGCAGAACTGGCCGACCGCGCCGAGGCTCCTCGAAGACGCGTACTCCGTGGCGGACGCCGTGGTGGTGGGTAGCCTCCTCATCTCCTTGCTGCGCCGGGCGGACAGGGTGACCAGCGCCTCGCTCGCTCAATTGGTCAACGTGATCGCCCCGATCATGACGGAGCCCGGCGGCATCGCCTGGAAGCAGACGACGTTCTTCCCGTTCGCCGTCACCTCGGAGCTCGCATCCGGGCAGTCGATCCCCACGCACATCGAGTGCGATCTCTATGAAACCGACGCCTACGGGAGCGTGCCGGTCATCGACGCCGTGACCACGTTCGACGCCGCCACAGGCAGCGTCAGCGTGTTCCTGGTCAACCGATCGCAGACCGACCCGGTGACACTCTCGTTCGACGTCTCAGAATTCGGAGCGGTGCGGGAGGCCCACGCCCGCACGCTCAGCGACGATGACGTGTACGCCGTGAACACACTCGAGGACCCGGAGCGCGTTGCTCTTCGCCAGAACGAGACCCTGGTCGTCTCCGATGGCGTCGCGGTCGTCGAGCTGCCGCCCGTCTCGTGGACGGCCATCAGTCTCCGGGTCTCCTCGGCGGCAGCCGCCGAGCAGGGCGCGTCTCGGTGAGCCCTCAGACCCCGGCGCGCACGACCTCCAGCGACGGGTAGTCGGTGTACCCCTCTGCCGTGCGCCCGTAGAACAGCTGCGGGCGCGGGTCGTTGAACTCCGCTCCCTCTCGCCACCGCTCGACCAGGTCGGGGTTGGCGATCACGGGGCGTCCGGCGGCCACGGCATCCGCCCATCCGTCGGCGACGAGCGCCTCGGCATCCTCCCGCGTCGTGACGACGCCGAAGCCGGTGTTGATGATCAGGGGCGCGCCCGCCGTGCGCCGGATGTGCTGCACGAACTCGCTCGTCGGTGCGGCACTCAGCACGTCGACGAAGGCGAGGCCGAGCGGTGCGAGTCCCTGGGCGACGGCGGCGTAGGTCGCGTGTACGTCTGCGTCATCCTCTTCGAGCACGCCCTGGATGTTGTGCTGCGGCGACAGCCGGATGCCGGTGCGGTCGGCGCCCACCGCCGCCGCGACGGCTGTCGTGACCTCGATCGCGAAGCGGGCGCGGTTCTCGGGCGAACCGCCGTACCGGTCGTCGCGGATGTTCGACACCGGCGAGAGGAACTCGTGGACCAGGTAGCCGTTCGCGCCGTGCACCTCGACGCCGTCGAAGCCCGCGGCGATCGCGTTGCGCGCGGCCTGCGCGAACTGCTCGACGACCTCGGGGATCTCGTCGAGGGTGAGCGCGTGAGCCACCGGCAGATCGACCTTCCCCACGGGCGTGTGCGTCTGACCCGGTGCGGCGAGCGGGCTCGGGGCGACCACGCGCGGCTGCCCGGAGATCTCCGGGTGCCCCACTCGGCCACCGTGCATCAGCTGCATGACGATCGTGCCGCCCGCCTCGTGGACCGCCGCGGTGACGGGCCGCCACCCCTCGATCTGGGCGGGCGTGACGATGCCCGGCTGGCCCGCATAGGACTTGCCCTCGGCAGCCGGCCAGGTGCCCTCGGAGATGATGAGGCCCTGACCCGCGCGCTGCCGGTAGTACTCCGCCATCACCTCGGTGGGCACGCCGTCGTCATCCGCACGTGTGCGGGTGAGCGGCGCCATGACGACGCGATTGGACAGCTGCAGGGCACCGAAGACGGCCGGATCGAAGAGAGTCACAGAGGGAGGTAAGGCTCGGGGCGAGCCTCGTATTCCCTCTCAGTTGCCACCGAGGGCGGACAGAAGGTCGGCGAAGTGGTCGAGGTCGGCGGCCGTCCACTTGCGCAGCCGCTCGCCGATGCGCCCCTCGTAGCGCGAGCGGGCGACGGCGATCCGCTCCTGCGCCAGGTCGGTCGCGACGAGGACACGCGCGCGGCGATCCTCTGGATCGTGCACGCTCTCGACGAGTCCGAGCTGCTCGAGCTGGCGCACCTGACGGCTCACCGCTGACTTGTCGGTCTGCAGGTGCTCGATGATCGCACCCGCCGAGGTCGCCTTGCCTGTCGCGATCGACGTGAGCACCTGGTATCCCAGCGGCTGCAGTTCGGGATGGACGGTCGCGGCGGCCTCACGCCAGCTGATGCGGATCCGCGCGAAGAGACGACCGAGTTCCTGCTCGACCCTGGTGACGGCCTGGTCGAGATCCGCCCCGCTCAGACGGCCCTCTTCCGAGGGGGATGCAGGGGCGTCGGCGGGGGCGTCGGACGAGGCGCTCATGCTCGCCAGTGTACGGCGAAGCCCCACTGTCGAACGTGACAGCGGGGCTTCACTCAGACCTCGGCGAGGAGTCGGAACACCTTGGATGCGGCCTGGATCTCGTCGGGCGTCAGCTCGTCGACCACAGCCTGCAAGCGTGTGCCGTATTCGCGGCGGACCTCGGCGAGCGCCGCACAGGCCGACGGAGTCGCGCTCAGCACCCGGAGCCGCCCGTCCCGCTCGTCCGGCCGGGACTCGAGAAGCTCCGCCTCCTCCAGCATCCGCACCTGACGGCTGATGACCGACTTGTCCATCTCGAACCGCTCGGCCAGCTCATGCGCGTTCGCGGTGCCCGCCCGGGCGATGAATGTCAGCAGCTTGTACCCGGCC
>NZ_JBLVOH010000038.1:45094-48364 GCF_053543675.1 Microbacterium umsixpiens | reverse complement strand
CCCCAGACTCCTTCCAGAGCGACCTGGTCCTCGCGAAGATGAGGTTCAGGTGCGCCTGGAGGTCACCGAGCGCGCTGTCGACATCCGCCTGTCCGACCGCTTCGGGGGCGAGCATGTCAGCGCTCCTGGTCCCGATCTTCGCGTTCGAGGACGCGCACCGAACCGGTCGCGGGCGACTCGGACTCCGCACCTCCGAGCCGGATGGCCCCGGTGGAGAGCGACGCGCCGACCTCGGCCTCGGAGACCTCGATCACGGATTCCTCCGCCTGCTCGAGCATCTGCTCGGCGGCGTTCTTCGTCGACAGCGGCTTGTTCTTGATGAACGCGATCGCGATGATGGCGATCACCGCGAGCGGGATGGCGATGATGAACGAGTCGGCGATGCCGTGGCCGTAGGCACCCTCGACGATCGTGCGGATCGTGTCGGGAAGCTGTCCGACCTTCGGCACATCACCCGAGGCGAGGTGCTTGAGCGCATCGACCTCGGCGGGGGTCGTCGGCGTGAAGCCCTCGAGCGACTCGGTGATGTACGACGCGACGCTGGTCGACAGCATCGCACCCATGACCGTGACGCCGATGGTGCCGGCGATCGTGCGGAAGAAGTTCACGTTCGACGACGCGGCGCCCAGCTGCTGCGGCGCGGTGTCGTTCTGCACGATGAGCGTGAGGTTCTGCATGACCATGCCGAGGCCCGCACCGAGGATGAACATGTAGACGGCGACCAGCGGGAACGGGGTGTCGTAGCGCAGGGTGGCCATCAGGCTGACGCCGATGGTGGCGAGGACCGAGCCCGTCAGCATCCAGCCCTTCCACTTGCCGAAGCGGCTCACGAGCTGGCCGATGATGATCGACGCACCCATCTGGCCGATGATCATCGGGATGGTCATCAGGCCGGACTCGGTGGGCGTGGCGCCACGAGCCAGCTGGAAGTACTGCGCGAGGAACACCGAGGTGGCGAACATCGAGACGCCGATGGCGATCGAGGCGATCACCGACAGCGTGAAGGTGCGGTTGCGGAACAGCGACATCGGCACGATCGGTTCCTTGACGAAGAACTCGACCGTGATGAAGGCGGCGATCGCGACTCCGGCGATCACGGCGAGCATGATGCTCGTCGAGGAGTCCCAGTCGAACTGGCTGCCGCCCATCGAGACCCAGATGAGCAGGGTCGAAACGCCGACCGCGAGGAGCACGATGCCGAAGTAGTCGATCGAGACCTTACTGTCGTGCTGCGGCTTGGGCAGGTGCAGCGTGAACTGCAGCAGGACGAGGGCGAGGATCGCGAACGGCACGCCGACGAAGAAGTTGGAGCGCCAGCCCCACACGTCGGTGAGCAGTCCGCCGAGCAGCGGGCCGCCGATGGTGCCGAGGGCCATGATGCCGCCGACGACGCCCATGTACTTGCCGCGCTCACGCGGGGAGATGATGAGGGCCACGGCGATCATGACGAGCGACATGAGGCCGCCGACGCCGATGCCCTGGATGACGCGAACCGCGATGAGCATGTTCGTGTCGGTCGAGAAGCCGGCGATCACGGTGCCGACGGTGAAGAGGATGAGCGAGATCTGCACGAGGACCTTGCGGTCGACGAGGTCGGCGAGCTTGCCCCAGATGGGGGTCGAGACGGCGGTGGCCAGAAGGCTCGCGGTGATGACCCAGGTGTATTGGGACTGGGTGCCGCCGAGGTCGGCGATGATGACCGGCATCGAGGTCGACACGACGGTGCCCGAGAGCACGGCGACGAACATGCCGACGACGAGTCCGGAGATCGCGGTGAAGACCTCGCGGGCCGAGCGGGTGGCTTCGGGTGCTGAGGATGGGGTGTGTGTCACGGGGGTAACGCTCCTGCGTAGAAAGTTGATCGAGGTCAACCATACTCCGATAGTTGCGAAAGCGCAACTATCGGGAGGGTGTTCACAACTCCTCAATGAACGCGCGCGAAACCGAGCCCAGAGCCCCGGATCGCGAATCTCCCGACGATTCTGAGGAGTTATGCACGGCGCGCGTCTCGCTCACGAGCACCGCGGCCACACCGCCGGCGCACAGGGCGAAGCCGAGGACGGTGAGCGCCGTGAGCGGCTCACCCAGCAGCAGCGCTCCGGCCAGCGCGGTCGTCGGAGCGATCAGGAAGAGCAGCGCGTTCAGAGCCGTGATGCCCACCCGGCGCAGCAGCCACCAGTAGAGCCCGTACGCGGCGAGCGTCGGGAATGCGGCGGCGAACCCGACAGCGAACCAGAACGAGGCGGACGCCGGCGGCACGATCGCTCCGAAGACCGCGGCGACCGGCACGAGAGCCAGTGCGGTCACGCTCACGTGGATGGTGAGCGTGACAAGCGTGCCCGTACGCGGTTCCGAACGGCGCTGGAGGAAGGTGCCGACGATGAGGCTGGCCATGGCGAGGGCAGGCCAGACGTAGGCGGCGGGGTGCGCGGTCGAGTCGTCGAGCTGCGAGCGCACCACCAGGAGCACGCCCGCCGCGCCGATCAGAAGCCCGGCCCACTGCGCCCCGCGCACACGCAGTCCGAGCAGCGGACCGACGAGGACGGCGATGATGAGCGGCTGCACGGCGTCGATCAGCGCCGTGGTGCCGGTGGCGACGCCCGAGGCGACGGCCGCGTACACCGCGGTGCAGTATCCGAACTGGGCGAAGAGACCGATGAGCGCCTGCCGTCCCACATCAGCGCGGGTGACGTCCCGCCCCGCGCCGGTGAAGCCGACCACGGCGAGCAGGATCACGGCGAGGGGAACGAACCGCCACACCAGCAGAGCGAGGGGCGAGACGTCGTCGACCACCATCGCCGGCACGAGGAATCCGGAGCTCCAGGTGACGACGAACGCCACGGATGCCGCGATCGTCACGCCGACACGAACTATACCAACCTGTATACCCATTCCCCCGACTATACAGGTTGGTATAGTCGGGGACATGGCCGTCCCCGTTCCCGACCTCGCCCCGCTCACCCCTGGCGCGTCCCGCGTGCTCGACGCCGCATCACTGCTCTTCTACGAGCGCGGCATCCACGCGGTGGGAGTCGACACGATCGCCGAGGCCGCTGGCGTCACCAAGAAGACCCTCTACGACCGCTTCGGCTCCAAGGAAGCGCTGGTCGTCTCCTACCTGCAACATCGCGATGCACGATGGCGGGAACACGTCACCGCGCACCTGTCCCGCGTGCCGGAGCCCGGCATCGAGCGCGTGCTCGCCGTGTTCGACGCGGCGATCACCTGGTCGGACGACAACAGCCCCAAGGGGTGCAGCGCGATCAACGC
>NZ_JBLVOH010000038.1:31726-45074 GCF_053543675.1 Microbacterium umsixpiens | reverse complement strand
GATCAACGCCCGCGCCGAGATCGGCGACGGCCACGACGGGCATCCCGTCTTCCCCGAGGTGGCCCGTCAGAAGGCCTGGCTGCTCGACCTCTTCGCCGAGCTCTGCCGTGAAGCCGGCGCCGCGGACCCCGACCTGATGTCGAAGGCCCTGATGCTGCTCTACGAGGGCGCCATCGTCACGGTCGGCATGGAGACGTTCGGCACGCCGTTCGAGGTGGCTCGCGGGCTGGCTCGCACGACGCTGGAGCAGGATCAGGGGTTCCTCTCACCGGAACGATGAGAGGAACCCCCGACACACGGAGCGGAACCGCCGTCAGCTGGCGATCCAGTTGCCCTCCGAGTCACGGACGTAGCCGGAGATCTCCGCCTCGTGGACGAACATCGTGCCCGACGTCATCACGGCGAGGTTCATACCGGCGAACCGGGTGATCCCGCCGTCATCGGCGATCGCAGGGAGCCAGAACTCGGTGCTGTTGTCGTAATCCGATGCGGATGCCGCACAGTCCTGCACCAGCGTCAGGGTCGCGTAGTCATCGGAGTGGTAGAGCCCGGTGCGGCATCGGCGTCGTCGAGATCGGTGACCGGCACGGCGGTCATCAGCGGAGCCCACGCCGGCGTCGGCGTGAACGGTGCACCGATGCCGGCGACCTCCTTCAGCTCCTCGATGTGCGCAGGATCCGCGCCGTTCGCGAGCGCCTCCTCCTCAGTGCTCACGCCGAAGTCGCCGATCAGCCGACGCTCGAACTCGTCCTCCGCCTGCGCCTCCCGCTCGGCCCGGGTCATCGACGGCTCCGTGAGCACGTCGGGCGCATCGCCCGCGTAGGTCATGGCGAGGTCGACGGCACAGTACTGCGCGCCGTCGAGCTCGCGAGGCGTGGCCCGCACCTCACGCACGAGCAGTGCGTCGGCATCGCTGCCCGCGGCCTCGATGAGAGCCTCCGGAACGCGGATGAGCAGCTCACCCGTGGTCGAATCGCCGTAGGCCGACTCGAACTCGAACACGCCCTGCTGCGGGCCCGCCGATTCCCCGGAGCATCCGGCGAGAGCGACCGCCGCGATCGCGGTGATCGTGAGGACAGGGACAAACTTCTTCGGCTTCATGGGCCGCCTTCCTTATGCGCATGACCGGGCGCAGAGTCGCCCGGCGGCCCCGAGGGACTCTCTGCCCACTGTCGGCAGCGCAGGGAGATCCGACAGTGACGGCGCTCTTCCTTCTCGGCGGGCACCCCGAGCGGTAGCGTGTCAGCGTGTCGACGGATTCGCGGAGTGAGCGGGCGCACATCGCCCCGGCAGACCTCGACGCGGCACTCGGCGACGTCGACTGGACGGTGCCGCCCGTCGGGTCGACGGCCTCGCGATTCTCGGCGCCGAGCGGTGAGCTGGCCGTGGTGTCGCTGGGCGATCCCGCGCATCCGCGCGTGGTCCTGGTACCGGGGGCGACCGGTTCCAAGGAGGACTTCGCACTGATGCTGCCGCTCCTGGCGGAGGCGGGCTTCTTCGTGCAGTCGTTCGACCTCGCCGGACAGTACGAATCACATGCCGCCGGGGCGCACACGAGCTACACATACGAGCTGTTCATCGGCGACCTCATCGCCTTCCTCGAAGCCGGCACCCCCGCTCATCTGCTGGGCTACTCCTTCGCCGGCACGGTCGCGCAGCTGGTCGCCGTCCGTCGCCCCGATCTCGTGCTCTCCCTGGCGCTCCTGACCACTCCCCCCGGCGTCGGCAACGTCTTCGCGACCATGAAGTGGCTGGGCCCGATCGCCCCGATAGCAAGCCCTCGCCGAGGCGCCGGACTCATGATCTGGGGGATCGTGACGAACAAGAACCGCGTCCCACCCCGGAGGCTCGAGTTCGTCCGCTCCCGGTTCGCGCTCACGAGCAGGCGCAGCGTCGACGAGATCGTCGGGCTCATGATGACCGCACCCGATGTGCGCGGCCGCGTGCGGGCACTGGACATGACGAAGCTGGTCGTCGCCGGCTCGCACGACCTGTGGCCGCTGGCCGCCCACGAACGCTACGCCCACGACATCGGCGCCGACTTCCGCGCTTACGCGACCGGACACAGCCCGAGCGAGACCACTCCGCATCAACTCACGGCCGACCTGCTCGATCTCTACGCGCGCGCCGACGGCTGACTCAGCCGCGGAGGGCCTCCGCATCAGCCTCACGCCGCGCCCGTCGCCGCACGCGCAGCGGCTCGTGCGACAGATGCAGCCGGACCGTGGGGAGCACATAGCTCAGCCGACGCCGGAGTGACTCCCAGTCCCGGAACGGACGCGCCGACACCTCGACGACCAGACTCCGGTCCCGCAGCACGGTCATCTCGGGGCGCACGTGGAACGACAGGTCGAAGTCGTCGTGGATGTTCTGCTCCTCGCGGTGCACCTCGCCGCTCAGCAACCGCCAGGTCTCGGCGCGCATCGCCATGTTCGAGCCGAACAGCGGTGCATGCCCGAGCAGCGGCGTGAGCACCGTGTACATGCCGCCGATGTAGAGGTGCTCCCCCATCCAGTGCACCAGCGGCGTGGAGCCGTAGAAGCTCGGGTCGCCGGTGAGGAAGTCGAGGCCGTCACGGCTTCGGAAGGTCCGCTCGATCCGCTCGATCCAGTCAGGCCGCGGGCGCGAGTCGGCATCCAGCCGCGCGATGATATCGCCCGTCGCCGCGTCGTAGCCCGCCGCCGAGGCCCGAGGAATGCCCTGCACGGGCTCGGTCACCACGCGTGCACCGAACCGCTCGGCGACGGCCACCGTGTCATCCGTGCTGCCGTTGTCGACGACCACGACCTCGTCGGGTCGGCGGGTCTGCCGCTCGAGAGCGCGCAGGCACTGCTCGAGAAGGACGGCGTCGTTCCGCACCGGGATCACCACCGAGACGGAACGGGGAAAGACGGTCGTCATCGTTCTCCTCTCGTGCGCGTGCGGGCGTCGGAGACAGTCTCCCGCGTGCAGCCCCGTCAGACGGCGATTGAGAGAGGATGGATGGATGATCCGTGACGAGATCGGCAGATCGCTTCGATGACCGGCACGCGCCCGACCGGGAAACCCCTCGTCGCCATCGCGGCGGCGGTCGCTGCCTTCGCGGCCGTCGTCGGCGTCGTCTACAGACGCGTCATGTACCCGCCGCTGCCCCACCCCCGGGAAGACCGGATCCGCATCGCCGCCGTCGGTGACAGCAACACCTATGGTGCAGGGATGCTGTTCCGAGGCCGGGGCCGCCGGTCCTACCCGGGCCGCCTCGAACAGCTCCTCGGCGAGCAGTACCAGGTACTCAACTACGGCGTGAATCGGTGCACGCTGCAGCAGGAAGGCGACTGGCCGTACGACGCGACTCCCCAGGCCACGGCGTCTCTGCACGCGGGCGCGGCCATCGTGCTCGTCATGCTCGGCTCGAACGATGCCCGCGGCGACAACTGGAATGCGGAGCGCTACCAGACCCAGCTCGCCGCGTTCGTCGAGCGCTACCGCACGCGCGGCGCGACCGTCTTCCTGCTGACTCCGCCCGTCGCGTTCCCGAATCGCCGCGGGGTCCACGAGCGGATCATCGCCGACGAGGTGGCCCCGATCGTGCGCGCCGTCGCGAGCAGGCTGGGGGTCGACCTGATCGATGTCTTCGACGTCACCCGCCGGTCCGTCACACGGCACCCCGACGGCATCCATCTCGATGCCCGCGCGAGCGCGATCGTCGCGGAGGCCGTCGCCGAAGCCCTCGTCCCGCCGACTGCGCCGCCGCTCGCCACTCACCCGGAGGGGTGATCCGCCGCCGCGAAGCCGCGTGAGAACATGAGGGCGATGCGGTCCGAGGCCTCTGTCGCGAGTCCCCGTCGGCACGCCTGGCTGCGTGTCGACGTCATCGTGGCGCTCATCGCCCTCGTGATCCTGCTGCCGTCGAGCATCGCGATCCTCACAGAGCCGGCCACGCGCCCCGAGCCCTGGATCCTCGCGCTCATGATCGCCCTGTACGTGGTGCTCCACCTCACGACACTGCTCGCCGTGCGGCACCCGGTCGCCGCGATCGTGATCGCGAACGCCGTCATGTGCGCACTCGTGCTCGTCCCGGGTATCCGCGCGGCATCCGGAGCCTTCCTCCCATCGGCCGCGGCCTACCTGCTCGTCATCGGCCAAGTCGCCGCGCAGACGCGTACGACCGTGCGGATCGCGGCGTTGGCGGGCGGCATCTTCGGCGCGGGCCTCATAGCCTTCACGGAACTGCGACTCGACGATCCGGAACTCCGCCTCGGGGCGTTCCTCGGACTCAGCGGCGCGATCGCGGCGGCCTGGGCGCTGGGACTGGTCCTGCGGGTGCGGCGTGACCAGGCCGAGGAGCGGATGGCGGCGCGCGTCTCGCAGGCGATCGCGGATGAGCGCGGACGGATCAACCGCGACCTGCACGACCTCGTCGCCCACTCGATGACGGTGATGATCGCCCAGGCCGAAGTCGCCCGTGCGGTGCGCGCCGAGAACCCCGACCGGAGTGACGCTGCTCTCGGGATCGTCGTGGACACCGGCCGTGAGGCTCTGCGCGGAATGCGTTCGGTCGTCGCCGACGATGCCCCGCGCCAGCCGTTGCCCACCGTCGACTCCCTGGAGGAGCTCGTCGAGGGCGTGCGTACTCCCTCGACCGACGTGCGGCTGAGCGAGTCGGGCACCAGGGCTCCACTTCGCGCCGACGCCGCGCTGGCACTGCATCATGCGGTGCGCGAGGCGCTCACGAACTCCGTCCGACACAACGCCTCCCCGGTGAAGATCGAGGTGAGCCTCGACTGGCGACCCGACTCCGTGCATGCCACGGTGCGCGATGACGGCGGGTCGGGCCCGGTCGTGACCGATCTCGGCAGCGGCGTGGGCCTGGTAGGCATCACCGAGCGGGTGCGGCTCGCCGGCGGCACGCTCACCGCGCACGGACGGGATCCGCGGGGTTGGATCGTCACGGTGGATCTTCCGACCGAGAGGAGCATCGGATGACCCTGCGCATTCTGATCGTCGACGACCAGGAGCTGTTCCGCACCGCCATCGCGCTGATGCTCTCGCGCGATCCGCGCCTGTCGGACGTGGCCACCGCGTCGTCCGGCGAAGCAGCGATCGAGCATGTGCGCGCTCATGCCGTCGACGTGGTCCTGATGGACATCCGGATGCCGGGGATGGACGGCATCGCCGCCACCCGCGAGGTGCGGCGCCTCCGCCCGGCCACCCGGGTCCTGATCCTCACCACCTTCGACCTGGACGAGTACGTGTACGCCGCGATCCGCGAGGGGGCGAGCGGCTTCCTCACCAAAGACGCCAGCCCGGCGGAACTCGCGGATGCCGCCGTCGCCGTGGCCGCCGGCGAGTCGGTGATGTCGTCGCGCGCCACCGAGGCACTGATCGGATTCGTTCGCGACGGCGCCCCCGGAGCAGACCCGGCGTCGGCGCTCGCCGCCCTCAGCCCTCGCGAGCAGGAGGTCGCCCGCGCTCTCGCCACCGGCGCCTCGAACGACGACATCGCTCGGACGCTGTTCCTCTCGGCGAACACGGTGAAGACGCATGTGAAGGCCGTCCTCGCGAAGCTCGGCGTTCCCGACCGGGTGCACGTCGTCATCTGGGCATACGAGAACGGGCTGCTGCGCCCGGGACGCTGACCGCTCTGCGCCGGCAGGTTCACTCCTGCGGGTGAGGAGGATGACCCCTGCGGTCGAAGTCGGCGGCGGAACGCGTTCCTAGCGTGGAAGCATGTCCATTCCCACACGCATCATCGTCCTTCTCGCCGCCGCTGTCGGCGCCCTGGCCGTGACCGTCACCAGCCTCGTGAGGATGCTCACCCCCGGCACCGACGCACTGCCCTCGAGCCTCGTCGGCAACCTCGGTCACGGCGTCGAACTCGCGCTCTCCCTCACGGGGGCGCTCGCCGCGCTCCTCGTATCCGTGTCCGCACTGGCGACTCGTGACCTCGCGAACCGCGCCGTGCCGCGGTGGCTCCTGCACACGGTCGGTCTCGTGGCCGGGGGGCTCCTCGCCGTCACGATGCCCGGAGGCGTGATCGCCGCGGCGGGTTATACCTTCGCGATGATGGTCATCGTCGGAGTTCTGGTCCTCATCGTGCTCACGGTGCTGCGCCGTCCGCTGCTCGGTCTCCTCCTCGCCGCCGGGGTCGTCGGCGCCCTCGCCTACGCCGCCATCGGACTCGGGGCCGGGCCGCTCGTCCCACAGATCCTGGGCAGTTACGGCATGATCCTCCCGCAGGCCGGTCTGGCACTCGCGCATGTCGCCGCGGCCGCCGGCCTGCTGATCTGGATGATCGCCGACCCGTCGTCCCGCCGGAGCCGATTTGCGCGCGAGGTGCTCCGGCACCGCCGCGCGATCACGATCGTGGCGGCCGCGTGCTCCCTCCCCTACGCGTTCGCCCGCGCGAGCTGGCTGACCCCCTGGCCGCTGTTCGGCGGAAGCGCGGAGATGTTCGCCGCAGACCCGTCGGTGCGTGCGCTCGGCCTCGCGCTCGGTGCAGCGATGCTCACGGGAGGCGTGCTCACTCTCGGGCTGATCCTGCCGTGGGGCGAGCGGTTCCCCCGCTTCCTCGCGGGACTCGGCGGGCGATCGGTGCCGCCCGGGCTGGCCATCGTCCCGGCGAGCCTCGTCAGCGTCCTGTTCACGGCGGCCGGCATCCAGTTCGCGCTGGAGGGCGTGGGCAACGTGGAGAACTCCGTGTACGTGCTTCTGATGTTCCCGTTCTGGCTCTGGGGACCGCTCCTGGGTCTCGCCACCTGGGCCTATGCGATGCGGCGGGCGACGCCGACCGCGGCGAAGCGGTCGAACTCCCCCGCCGCGCAGGTCACGGCCTAGCCGGTCGGCGGTCAGCCGTCTTCGGGGTCTTCCGCGAGGACATCGGCGTCGTCGGCGTCGCCTCCGTCGCTCGGGACCACCGTGGGCGGGTTCCCCTTGCCGTCCTCGGCGCCGAGGTTGTCGTTCTCCTCTGCACCCGGGCCCGGCTCCGTGCTGATGTCGTTCCGGTCGGTGCGGATGTCGTCGCTTCCACCACTCATGTGCGTTCCTTCCCGTGGGCAGACGCCGCAGGCTCCGCGCATGCGGGGCGGCGTCCATGTCGGTCCGACGCTACGGCGGTGCAGGCGCAGTGGCACGCCCCTTGACACCGATGCGATCGGCGAGCACCTCTCGCGGTCAGCCGCAGAAGGCAGAGGCGGAGTTCTTGAGCTGCTCGATCGCCTCGACGGTCTCGGGTGCCTGCAGGTCTGTCATCCCGCCGATCTTCTCCGCACCCGAGCGGATGAGGTCGCCCAGCTGACCGTCGGTGTTCTCGGCCAGCCCGTTGAGGGAGGCGACCAGGTCGTCGCGCGCGGCATCCGCCTGCTCGGCCGAGAGCTCCCCCTGGTCGAGCAGCGTCTGGTACTGCCCGTACGCGTCGTCGATGGTGGTGCAGGCGGCCTGCACGTCGACGCCGAGAGCATCGCCCGCCATCTGCGTCACCTGCGAGCAGCCCGCCAGGATGAGGCCGGCGGCGAGCACGAGCGGGAGGACGAGGATTCGGCGCATGCCCCGAGGGTAGCGGCTCGACCTGGCGCCTTCCTGCGACCCATGCCGGTCGCCGTATGGAGCACTTCCACGGGCGCAGGCGTCTAACATCGCAAGCGCGCGATGGCCGAGGAGGTGGGCGCCTGATGAAGGTCATGCTCGTGGATGACGATGCGGAGATCCGCCTCGGCTTCACGACCGCCCTGCGGCGCCGCGGTCACACCGTCGACACCGCCGAGGATGTTGCCTCTGCCCGCGTGCTCGCCGAACGGATCGCTCCCGATGTCGCGATCATCGACGTCATGCTCCCCGACGGCGACGGGTTCTCGCTGTGCCGCGAGATCCGCACCCGATGGGGCTTCCCGACCGTCATGCTCACGGCGCGCGATGAGGATGCGGACGTCGTCATCGGCCTCGACGCCGGAGCAGACGACTACATCACGAAGCCGGTCAGTGTGGCCGTGCTCGAAGCGCGCCTGCGGACGGTCCTGCGCCGCAGCTCCCGCCTCGCCGCGGAGCCGCTCCGGGTCGGCACACTCGAGCTGCATGAGGACTCCGCGGAAGCACTGGCCGACGGCGAGGCCCTGCCGCTGAGCCCCACCGAGTTCCGCCTGCTGCATGAGCTGGCACTGAACGACGGTCACGCCCTGAGCCGCTCGCGCCTGATCGACGCGGTCTGGGCGCAGTCGCCACCCGACACTCCGCGGGTGGTCGACACCGCCATCCAGCGGCTGCGTGCGAAGCTGACCGCGGCGAACGTCGCGACGCCACAGCTGGAGACCATGCGGGGGATCGGATACCGGCTGCGATGACCGCACGTCGTCGTCGCCCCACCCTCCGCACGGCCATCGCCCTCGCTCTCGTCGGCAGCACGATCGCGGTCTCGGTGCTCGTCACCGGTGTCGTCGTGTTCACCGCGGGGCGCATCGTGTACGAGTCGCGGCAGGAGGGCCTGCTCGACGAGTTCTCCACGACCGCTGACGCCCTCTTCACCTCCATCTCCACCGCATCCCCGAAGGACACGTGGAAGTACTACGCCGAGATCCTCCCCGGCGAGACCGTCATCATCGACCTCGACAGTGGCCGCAGCGCCGGAGAGCTCCGTCCGGGCCAGGTGCCGGACGCGCTGGGCATCGACGACAGCCGTCGCTCCGGCGATCTGACCTCGCTGATGACCACGCTCGACGGTCGTGAAGTGTTCTTCGTCTCGACGGTCCGGGACGATCTCCCCCAGGATCCGAGCGCCCGCCTCGCCGTCGTCACGGCGTACTCGATGCAGCCGCAGCAGGAGCAGGTGCGAGAGCTCATCGTCTCGGGCGCGCTCCTCAGCGGCGGCGTCGTGGTCCTCGTGGTCCTGCTCGAGCGTCTGCTCGGCGGTGCGTTGACGCGCCCGCTTCGACGCCTGGTCGACACCGCTCATGCGGTCGGATCCGGCGAAGGCCCGCGGGAATGGAAGCCGTCTTTCGACGACGTCGACCGCGTGGCCGACGCCCTCCACCTCTCCTCGGAGCGTCTGGGCGACACCATCGGGCAGCTGCAGCGCCGTGAGGCGGAGTCCCGGCAGTTGGTCAGCGACGTCGCCCACGAGCTGCGCACACCGCTCACCTCGATGATCGCGGTCGACGAGCTCCTCGACGACGACGAGCAGGCGACCGCGGAGGAGCGGGCGGTCGCCGCTGCGGTCGTGCGCGCCGGAACGCGCCGCCTGCACTCCCTGATCGAGCACCTGCTCGAACTCTCCCGCCTCGATGCCGGGGTCGCGCGCGTGAAACGCACGACCGTCGTGCTCGCGGAGCTGCTGACCGACGTCGTGGATGCGACCGGAGTCGACGTCGCCGAACTGTCGGTCGCCCCGGACCTTCGGATCCGCACCGACTCGTCGCGGCTGCACACCGTGGTGGCGAATCTGCTCACCAACGCGTCCCGGCACGGTCGCCCGCCCGTCACGGTCCGCGTGCACGAAGACGGCGACATGCTGCACATCGACATCGGCGACCACGGCCCCGGCATCGGCGAACCCGATGCCGATCGGGTGTTCGACCGCTTCGTCACCACCGACCGTTCGCGCTCCGACGGCGTGGGCACCGGGCTCGGACTCGCGATCGCCCGCGACAACGCGCGACTCCTCGGCGGGGAGCTCGCGCTCCTCCCCCGATCCCCCGGCGCGACGTTCCGCGTGACTCTCCCTCGCCTGTGACACTCGTGTGACATTCGTCCTCGACGATGGCTGCTCGCCCATGTCGAGAGGTCTTCCCATGAGTCTCCCCCCTCCCCCTTCTCCGAGCCGACGACGCCGGAGACGCCTGCGGCGCTTCCTCACACTGACTGCGGTCGGGATCCTGATCATCGCCGGCGGCACGGTCGCGATCGCGGCGATCCGGCTGTCCCAGAACGTGACCACGGTCGAGCTGCAGCCGGTACGCGACAGCGAGGAGCCTCCCGCCGTGGCCGACTTCGACGGGGAGTTCGACGTGCTGCTCGTCGGATCGGACGGCCGCGCCGGGCAGGGCGTCCAGTACGGGGAGGGCGGCGATGTCGAAGGCAGCCGGAACGACGTCACCCTCCTGCTGCACGTGAACGAGGCGCACGACGCCGCCACCGTCATCTCCTTCCCGCGCGATCTGCTCGTCGACATCCCCGCGTGCACCGATCCCGAGACGGGTAGCACCTGGAACGCGGGCTGGCGGGTGCAGTTCAACGAATCGCTCGCCCGCGGCGGACTGGGCTGCGTCACCTCCACCGTCACCGCGCTGACCGGCATCGACCTCGCCTACGCGGCGGAGATCAGCTTCACCGGCGTCATCGAGGCCTCGAACGCCGTCGGCGGCGTTCCCATCTGCTTCGCCGGACCCACCCACGATCGGCACTCCGGACTGGAGATCCCCGCCGCGGGGACGTACGACCTGAGCGGCGAGCAGGCCCTGGCGCTCCTGCGCTCGCGCTACGGCGTCGGTGACGGCAGCGACCTCGCTCGCATCTCCACCCAGCAGGTCTTCCTCTCCTCTCTCGTGCGCACGCTGCGCGACCAGTCGACCCTCACCGATCCGGTGAAGCTCTACAGCATCGCCGATGCGGCGACGCGGAACATGACCCTGTCGACGCAGCTCGCCGACCTGGGCACTCTGACGTCGATGGCGAAGGTGTTCAGCGACCTCCCCCTCGAGAACATCGCGTTCGTGTCGTACCCGCACCTGCCCGCGGGCGACCGCGTGGTCCCCGACGAGCACGCCGCTGCCGAGCTGATGGATCGGGTGAAGGCCGGCGAAACGGTGAACATCAGCGCCGACCGCACGGGCCGTGGCAGCGAGTTGTCCGACGACACCGCCCCGCCGAGCTCGGAACCCGACGACGGTGCGACCGAGGAGGAACCACCGCCCGACGCCGCCCCGCTCCCCGAGAACCTCGATGGCCAGAGCGCGGCGCAGGACACCTGCGTGCGCCCCTACGGCGGCTAGCGGTCAGCGGGCGCGGGGCGGCGCGCCGAGCGGCACCCGCGCGTTGAGCACGACCAGCGCGATGGCTCCCCCAGCGGCGATCGTCGCTCCACGGGACGAGTGACGTCCTTGATACGTTCGAGGCATGAATGTGTTCGGCGTGCTCCTCTCCCTGGCCGGCTCGATCCTCTTCCTGACCGCCCTGGCGATGACGATGCGTGCGAATGCGACGAGCACGGTGCCGTTCTGGCGCAACCCGGCCGAGACCCCCGTCGGCTCGGTCGCGATGCGTTCGATCGGCGCGGGTCTCCTGGTCTTCGGAGTCGTGATGCTCACCGCTGAGGGCTGGCGGTGGCCGGTGCTGATCGTGCTCGTCGTTCCGGGGATCGCCTTCGTGGCGCTCGCCCTGCACAACCGGCGCATCGCGGCCACCGCGGGCGGTGACTGAGCGCGCTCAGGACGGCGTACGCCGCGTCGCCTCGACGTGGCCGGTCATGCGGCGACCGTGTCGATCGTCGCGACGACCGTCTCGAACCGTCCGCCCGAGACGACGTACTGCTCGTCGAGACCCGGCACGCGGATCGTGCCCTCGACACCGGTGGGGACGGAGAGCGAGTACCGGATTCCTTCGGCCACACGCTCCCATGACCCTTCGATGAGTCCGTACGGCGACTCGAATGCCACCCGGGCATGTTCGAGATCACCTCCGGGCTGCGGTGCCCACTCGATGCGACGGTATCCGGGTGCGGCCGGCGAGAGCCCCCCGATGACGCGGTGCATCCAGTCCGCGACGCTTCCGAGAGCGAAGTGGTTGAAGCTGGTCATCTCGCCCGGATTGATCGATCCGTCCGGGAGCATCGAGTCCCAGCGCTCCCAGATCGTCGTCCCACCCATGCGCACGGTGTACAGCCACGACGGGCACTCGGTCTCGAGGATCAGGTCGTACGCCGTGTCGACGTGCCCGGTCTGCGACAGCGCATCGCTGATGACCGGGGTCCCTGCGAAGCCCGTCGCGATGCGGTTGCCGGCCTCGCGGACGAGCGCGGCGAGACGCCGACCCGCGACAGCCTCCTCGGTCACGCTCAGGAGTCCGAAGCGGATGGCGAGCGCATACGCGGTCTGCGCATCGGAGGTCAGAGTGCCGTCCGGCCGCACGTATTCGGCGCGGAAGGCATCGCGCGCCTCCTCGGCGATCCGCGCGTAGCGATCGGCGTCGGCCGCCAGACCGAGGAGCCTGGCGGTGTCGGCCAGCCGCCGCGTCGAGAAGGCGAAGTACGCGGAGGCGACCAGGTACCTGTCGGTGCGCGCGTCGGCCGGATCGTGCGGCGGTGCCGCCGGGTCGAGCCAGTCACCGAGCTGATGACCGTCGCGCCAGAGCCGTGACGGTCCGGACTGCGTGATCATCCGCTCGACCCACTTGCGGCCGCTGTCGTACTGGCGGCGCAGCACGTCGAGGTCGCCGAATCGCTCGTGGAGGGTCCACGGCGTGAGCACCGAGACATCTCCCCACACTGCCCCGGTCCGGATCGGGTTCCAGGTGGGGCCGCCGGGAATCACCGGGACGAACCACGGGATGGTGCCGTCGGGCAGCTGCTCCAAGGCGACGTCGGTGAGCCAGTTCTCGAGGAAGCCGGCCGAGTCGTAGAGGAAGGATGCCGTGGGCGCGAAGACCTGCACATCGCCGGTCCAGCCGAGGCGCTCGTCGCGCTGCGGGCAGTCGGTGGGGATACTGAGGAAGTTGCCGCGCATGCCCCACCGCACGTTCTCGTGCAGGCGGTTCAGGTCGGGGTTCGACGTCTCCAGCCATCCGGTGCGGCGCATGTCGCTGTGGATGACGCGGGCGACCACGTCGCCGTCCCCGATCTCGTCGAGACCGGTGACCGTCGCGTAGCGGAAGCCGTGGAAGGTGTACTTCGGCTCCCAGAAGCGCGGCTCGCCGCCGTCGAGCGTGATCAGATCTTGCGCGTCGGCCAGGCGCAGCGGGCGGATGCCGAGCTCGCCGTGTTCCAGCACCTCGGCATGGCGCAGCGCGACCACGTGCCCGGCCGGCCCCTGCACCCGGACGCGCAATCGCCCGACGAGGTTCTGCCCGAAGTCGAGCAGGTGAGTTGTGTCGTCGATCCGGGTGACGGTGACGGGGGCGAGTTCCTCGGTGCAGCGCACCGGCGGGAGTGCTGGGGCGACAAGCGTCGCCGGGTCGCGATGGCCGACACGCACGGGGCTCCATCCGTCGTCACCGGCTCCGGGGCGCGACCACCCGGGCTGCTCCTCGCGGGCATCGTGCTTCTCGCCGTCGTACAGTCCGGACACGAGGATCGGGCTCGGCGCGGCCGACCAGCTCTCGTCGGTCGCGACGACCGTCGTGCTCCCGTCGTCGTGCGTGACCTCCAGCTGGGCGATGAGGGCCTGAT
>NZ_JBLVOH010000038.1:26765-31706 GCF_053543675.1 Microbacterium umsixpiens | reverse complement strand
AACCCGCCACGACCGCGATACCAGCCGTCGCCGAGCCAGGCCCCGATCGTGTTGTCCCCCTCGACGAGCTGGTCCGTGACGTCGAAGGTCCAGTACACGAGACGTTCGTCGTACTTCGTCCACCCCGGCGAGAACTCGTGATCGCCGATGCGAGCGCCGTTGATCTCCGCCTCGTAGAGTCCGTGCGCCGTGACGTACAGGCGTGCGCGGACGACCGTGCGATCGACGCGGAAGGTCCGCCGGACGAGTGCGGGTCGCCGGTCGGTGTCCGGCGTCTCCGGCCACGCCGCGCCGACGGGAGCCGCGATCCAGTCGGCCGCATCCAGCAGGCCAGCCTCGGCGGTCGCCTGCTCGCTCCACGACGACCAGCGCTGGTCCTCGCCGCGGACGCGGACCCGCACGCGCACCTGCTCCCGGGAGGAGAGCGGTTCGAACGGCCACGCCACGAGCACCTGATCGGGATTCGTACCGGAGGCGATGACCGTGCCGTCCGCGCGCTCGCACTCGAGCTGCCACCCGTGCTGCGTCCAGCCCTCCGGCGCCTCGGTCTTCCAGGAGAGCCGCGGCGTGCGAGCCCCCATCCCGAGGGTGTCGTCGATGTGCTCGAACCGGGGAGCGGAGACCTTCACGAACGTCCTTTCAGAGGTGGGCGCGCTCATCCCTTGACCGCTCCGGCCGTCAGGCCCTTCTGGATGCGCTGGTTGAGCACCAGGTAGATGATCAGGAGGGCGAACACGTTGATGCTGATGGCGGCGAACAGCGGACCGTACTGGGTCGTGCCGAACTGGCCGTTGAAGTTGAGCAGCCCGACCTGCAGGGTGCGCAGGTCGCCGGAGTTGGCGAAGGTGAGCGCGATGAGCAGGTCGTTCCAGAAGAAGAAGAACTGCACGAGTCCGACCGTGAAGAGCCCGTTCTTCATCATCGGCAGCGCAATGGAGAAGAACTGCCGGTAGATGCTGGCGCCGTCGAGCGTCGCCGCCTCGAACACCTCACGCGGGATCGCCCGGAAGTACGTCGCCATCAGGAAGACCGTCAGCGGCAGGCCGGTGGCCGTGTACGTGATGATCAGCGGCCACAGCGAGCCGGTGAGCCCGAGTTGGAAGTAGGTACTGAACAGCGGGAGCAGGATCATCTGCGTCGGCACCATGATGCCGGCGAGGAAGATGATGAGCACCCCGTTGCGTCCCTTCCACACGAGCACCTCGAGGGCGAAGGCGGCAGCGGTGCCGAGGAGGAGCATCAGGAAGAGGGACGGCAGCACCGTGATGGCGCTGTTGAAGAGGGACTGGCCGAGACCGGCCGTGTCCCAGGCGACGATGTAGTTGTCGAAGTTCCACTGCTCGGGCAGCGCCCAGGTGGGTGACTCCAGGAACTCCCGCTGGCTCTTGAACGAGCCCAGCAGCAGCCAGATCAGCGGGTAGCCGACGATGACCAGGAGCACGGCGACGAGCAGCCAGATGGGTGTGCGGCGGAGCATCCTCGTCGCACGGCGGGATACGGGTGTCGACGCGCTCATGCCACGCCTCCCTTCTTCGCCGTGCGGGCATTGGCACGGAAGATGAACACGGTCACGACGAGGCAGATGATGGTGAGCAGCATCGCGATGGTCGAGCCGTAGCCGTAGTTGCCGTAGGTGAAGGCGTTGTCGAACATGGAGATCGTGAGCGGGCTGGTCGAGGTGCCCGGACCGCCGTTGGTCAGCGCGAGCACGCTGTCGAACACCTTCAGGGTTCCGTTGACCGAGAAGATCAGCGACGAGATCAGCACCGGGGCGGAGAGCGGCAGCACCACGTGGCGGACGAGCTTCCATCCGCTGGCACCGTCGAGGCGGGCCGACTCCAGCACATCCTCGGGGATGTCGATCAGGCCGGCGTAGAGGAGTACGCCGTAGAAGCCCATCGAGCGCCAGATGTCCATGATCGCGATGACGATGAACGCGCTCGCGCCGTCACCGAACCAGTCGACGGGGACTCCGCCGAGGCCCGACAGCATCGAGTTGACGACGCCCTCGGTCGGCGCGATCGAGAACAGCTGCTGGAAGAGCAGCGCGACGGCGACCGTCGGCATCACGACGGGGAAGAACACCAGGGTCCGGACGAGGCCGGAGGCGCGCTTGAGCGCGAAGACGTAGAGGAGCGAGAGCAGATACCCGAGCAGGACCTGCCCGATGGTCACGACGGCGGCGTACTTCAGGGTGAACAGCAGCGCGGCGTGCACCTCGGAGTCGCCGATCAGCCGGACGAAGTTGTCGAGGCCGACGAACTCGAAGCCGACGATGGCGTTGCCCTCGAACAGGGTGTAGCCCAGCGACCAGAACACGGGGATGAGCATCACCACCGAGTAGATGAGCAAGGCGGGGCCTAGAAGGATGGCGATCGCCTTGCGGTCGCCCAGCACGTTCTGCATTCGTTCTCCTGAAGGATGAGGGGGCGGCGCGCGGGGACGCCGCCCCTCTCGTTTTCTCGCTAGTCGAGGTCCGCCTGGATCATCGACATGAACTCCTCGGCGGAGACACTGCCGGTGATCAGCGGTGCCGCGTTGCGCTGGCTCGTGGTCGTGGCCTCCGCAGAGAACAGCGCCTCGAACCAGAGGACGGTCGTCTCGGTGTCGGCGACCTGCTCCTGGATGAGCTGCGTGAGCGGCGGCACATCGGTGACTTCGGTGTTCAGCGCGAAACCGGACACGCGGTTCTCCTGCTCGAGCGCCACGGAGCCGTAGTTCTCGGTGATGCAGGACAGCCACGCCTCGGTGTCGTCGTTCACGGCCTTGGCGTTCATCGTGATGGGAAGGCCCACATTGGCGGCGAGCTGCGAACGGTCGCCCGCGCCGCCCTCGACGCCCGGGAACGGCATGAAGCCGACGTTCTCGGCGCCGATCCGGTTCACCTCGGGGTCGTTGGCCTGGCTCAGGAACCACGAGCCCATGTAGAACATCGCGGCGGAGCCGTTGAGGAACTGGTTCTCGCTGGTGGCCATGTCGATGGAGCCGACGCCCTTGCCGAAGTAGCCCTCGGCGCCGAGGTCGGCGATCGCCTGCGCGGCGGCCACGTACTCGGGGTCGGTGAGCTTCGCCTCGCCGTCGGCGACCTTCTGCAGTGCGTCCGGACCGAGGTCGCGGAAGAGGTAGCCGGAGATGAGGCGCGTGATGGGCCAGCCCTGCTCGCCACTCGCGGAGAACGGCTGGATGCCGGCCGCCTCGAGCTTCGCGGCGGCGGCGGTGAGCTCGTCGAAGGTCTGCGGCTCGTCGATGCCCTGCTCAGCGAAGATCGCCTTGTTGTACCAGATGCCCTCGACGTTGTACTCGAAGGGCAGCACACGGAAGCCGCCGTAGAGGTTCTCGATGGTCGAGATCGCCGCGGGCTCGATGTTGTCGATCACGTCGAGGTCGGTGAGGATCTCTTCGAAGTCGGCGACGTTGCCCGAATCGGCGAGGGTCTTGGTCAGCGCAGGAGCGTTGCCCGCGCTGAAGAGCACCGGCAGGTCGCCCTGGCCGGCCTTGAGCTGCAGCTGCTGGTCGAGGTTCGACTGCGGCACCGTCTCGACGTCGAGCGGCAGGGTGTCGGCCTCGGCGGAGCACGCCTCACCGGCGAGGGTCTCCAGGATGGCGGGTACTTCGGTGTTCTCGACGTTCACGAACAGGGACAGCGAGTCCGTGCCCGCCGTCGATCCCCCGCCGCCGCCGCATGCGGTGAGTGCGAGAGCCGATGCTCCGGCGATGGCGGTGATCGCACCGCGTCTCCAGAGCCGTGCTGTGGTCAGCTTCATGATTTCCTCCTTGAAACGGGCGAGCCGCATTGATCACACACTTGAAGCGCTTCAGATAGTACGCTTGAAGCGCTCCAAGATGCAAATGGCAATTCGTGACGAACGGACGACGAACACATGAACACCTCCCCCGACGCGAGTCGGCCCCGCCCGGTGATGGCTGACGTCGCCCGGCACGCGGGCGTCGCCCTCGGCACGGTGTCGAACGTGCTGAACAATCCGCAGATCGTCGCTCAGGAGACGCGCGAGCGCGTGCTGAACGCCATCGACGAGCTCGGGTTCGTGCGCAACAACGCGGCCCGCTCCCTCGTCACCGGACGAGCGGACACCGTCGGGTTCGTGGTCGTCGACGTCGGCAACTCGTTCTTCGTCGACATGGCGCGCGGCGTCGAGGAAGAGCTCGACGCGCACAACATCCGCCTCCTCCTCGCCAACAGCGACGTGAACCTCGCGAAGCAGGACTCCT
The DNA here is from genome assembly GCF_053543675.1 of Microbacterium umsixpiens. Lineage (NCBI taxonomy): Bacteria > Bacillati > Actinomycetota > Actinomycetes > Micrococcales > Microbacteriaceae > Microbacterium > Microbacterium umsixpiens. Next base: position 27,476 of record NZ_JBLVOH010000038.1, on the reverse strand, counting down.
ACATCAGCGTGTTCGAGGAGGCGAAGGTGGCGGGCATCCTCCTCGCCCCTCTCGACGCACCGCTCGATGCCGCTCGCGCCGCCCGCCATCGCGGCATGCCGGTCGTGCACGTGAACTGGCCGGGAGACGACGACGCCTGTGGTGTGGTCGTCGATGAGGAACTCGGCGGTTACCTCGCGACCAGGCATCTGCTCGACCAGGGTCTACGGCGCCTGGCCTTCGCCGGAGGCCCGTTCTCACTCTCCGCGATCGCCCAGCGTCACATCGGAGCGCAGCGGGCGGTGGCCGAGGTCGCCGATGCCCATCTCGAGACGATCGAGACGCACAGCATCACCGTGCGCGGCGGCTATGCGCTCGGCGAGATGCTCAGCTCGCGCCCCGTCGGCGAGCGCCCAGAAGGACTGTTCGCCGCCGCCGACGCCCTCGCCGCGGGAGCGATCCAGACCATGCAGCTGGCCGGCATGCATGTCCCCTCGGACATCGCGGTGGTCGGCTACGACAACAACCATTTCGCGCAGGACAGCTCGATCCCGATCACCAGCGTCGGCCAGCCGGGACACGAGATGGGGCGCACCGCCGCTCAGGTGCTCTACGAGGAGATCGCCGACCCCGCCGACCACACGCACCGCACGATCACGATGACGCCCACGCTCTTCGCCCGCGCGAGCTCGGCCGTCGTCTGACGCGCATCCGCAGCGCGGCCTCGGGAAC
>NZ_JBLVOH010000038.1:22452-26745 GCF_053543675.1 Microbacterium umsixpiens | reverse complement strand
GTACACGACCAGCGTGTTCGCCCCGACCTTGGCGCCGAACGCGCCCGGCTTCACGAAGTTGAGGTCGGACCAGACGTTGTCCGTCAGATCCTTCGCCACTCCGTTGACCGTCAGCCGATCGACCCTGCCGGCGTCGTTGAGCTTGTACGACACCAGACTGTAGGAGCCGTTGGCGCCCACGGTGTACTGGCCACCCTCCTTGACCGTCACGGCGGGAGCCGTGACGTCGAGCGTGAACTTCAGGGTGGTGGCGTTGCCCGCCACGTCGTACACGACCAGCGTGTTCGCCCCGGCCACGGCACCGAACACTCCCGGCTTCACGTGGTTCAGGTCGGACCAGACGTTGTCGGTCAGATCCTTCTCGACGCCGTTGAGGGTCAGTCGATCGATCTTCCCCTCGTCGTGGAGCTTGAACGACACCCTGCTGTAGATGCCGTCACGGCCGACCGTGAACTCCGCGCCGCTCTTGACGGTCGCCGCCGGAGCCGTGGTGTCCGTCGCCGCCGCCGTGACCGAGAGGTCGCGCAGACGCCCGAAGTTGTCGAACGAGCCGAAGCCCACCCGACCCTCGGGGAACGTCTTGTCGTTCGCGGTCATCAGCGGGGCGTCGAGTCCGTCGACGTAGACGGCGATGTCGCCGCTGTCCACGCAGCGGACCACGCGCACGTCGTGCCACTCCTCGTCGGTGACCGCCGGCGGAGCACCGACCGCGCCGTCCCACTGGTCGTCGATCCGCTCGCGGTCGGCCTTGTTCACCTTGAAGATGCCGTTGTGCGGGTAGATCGAGTTGTCCTGCGAGAGGTGCGCGTAGTAGTACTCCGTGTCCGACTTCCAGCCGAAGACGATGATCACGTCGCGGTTGTTCACGGATGCCTTCTCGTCGAGACGCACCTGGCCGGTGAGGTCGAACGATCCGAGCTCCGGTCCTTCGGTGAGGACGGCGTACTCGAACGGTCGGCGGATGCCGTCGTTCGGGTTGGTGCCGGCCTCGGTGAGCACGACCTCGTCGCCGGGGAAGTCCCACTTGGCCGGGGTCCGCGGCGCCCAGTCGCCCTCCGCCATCACGTCGGTGATGACCTCGCCGTCCGGCGTGCAGGTGGGCGGCGTCGGCGGTTCGACCGGCGGCACGGCGTACAGCGCGTACTGCGCGGCGACCTGCTCGGCGGTGGGAACCGTGTCGAGCAGCATGATGTCGTCCATCCGCCCGTTGAACGGGTTGGCCTCCTTCGTGTTCTGCGGGAAGCTGCCGCCGATCTTGATGCCGGCCGGTGCGGTGTCGGATGTGGACCCCTCACCCCACGGGTTGGCCGCGGTGTACTTCCCCGCCAGTTCCTCGCCGTTCATGAACAGCTTCATCTCGCCCGCCGCGAAGTCGAAGGTCGCCGCGAGATGCACCCACTGCCCCTTCTTGAGGATCTCGTTCCACGGCAGGTCGGCCGCGAACGTCCAGGAGCCGGCACCGTCGACTCGGCGCCCGAGCGCCACGAGCTTGAGCTCGCCGTCGACGGTGATGACCTCGAGCAGCGCGCGCACCGCGTGCCCGTCGGAGGTGCCGGTGAGCACGCCCGCGAGACCGATCGCGTTGTACACGTCGTCCGGATTCGCGGTCCCCGAGTTCAGGGCCGGGTGATCGCCGGTCGGCTTGAACCAGCCCATGACGGAGGCCTTGTCCGTACCGGCGAACGCATCCAGCGACTCGACCCCGTTCGCGTTGTAGATGCCCGCCTTCCAGTCGTCGTTCGACGCGGTCCGCGGACTCATCTGTTGGGTCTGCAGCGCCTCGCCCGCACCGGGGTAGGCGCGGTCGGCGACCCGCATCTCGACCCCGCCGTTGATCAGCGAGATGTCGGTGCCGGAACGACCCTGGTCGACCTCGATCGTCGGCTTCGCCGCATCCGGGTGATCGAAGTCGTGGTGCGTGACGAGGTTCGGCGCGAGTGCGGGAAGGACGAACGGGTTGCTCGGCTCATCGACCGAACGCGCCCCCGTGACCTTCCAGATCTTGCCGTTCGCCTTGGAGACGAGGTAGAGCTCGCCGTCGGCGTCGGAGCCGAACCGCAGGTCGACGCGCTTGTCACCGACCAGCTCCTGGAACGTGGTCTCCTCGCCGTCGGCGAAGACCCGCAGCTCCTCGATCGTGGCGAGGTCGTCGATGTCGCCGTCGTTGCGCACCATCTCCTCGGCATCGGTGGACAGCACCCAACCGCGCACCAGATCGGTGAAGAGGTAGCGTCCCTGGAGTTCGGGGATGTCGCCGCGGTAGACGAATCCGCCGTTCACGGCCACTCCCGCATCGCCGGTCTGACCGGGGTCGCGGTTATGGTCGTAGGCGGCCACCGGATAGGTGAAGCCGTTCTCCGCGTCGTCCTTCGGCAGCGGGAAGATCTGCCGGTTCTCGGCGAGGAACGAGCCCTCGCGCACCGACCAGCCGAAGTTGTCTCCCGGCTCGACGGCGTAGACCGACTCGACCTGCCACTCGCCGATGTGCGCGAGATACATGGTGTGGTCACCTTCGGTGTCCCAGCTGATGCGGTGCGGGTCGCGCATGCCGACGGCGTAGATCTCCGGCAGGGCATCCGCGTCATCGACGAACGGGTTGTCGGCCGGAACGCCGTACTCGCCGTTCTCGCTGTCGTCGCCGGTGGGGTTCACGCGCAGGATCTTGCCCTGGGGTGTGGCCAGGTCCTGCGGGTTGCCGTTACCGACGCCGTTGCCGCCGTCGCCGACGAGGATGTAGAGGTTGCCGTAGTCGGCGTCGCCCTCCGACACCGTGGGGTTGAACGCGATCTGCTGCACGGTGTGCACGCGGCCCGCGAACGGGATGCGCATGACCTCGCGGTGCGTGCCGTCGAAGGTCGCCGCCGAGGGGTCATCGGCCTTCCACTCGGTGATCACACTGTGGAACGCGGTGGTGCCGAAGGCCGGGAAGTCCGGGGTGTCTTCGGTCAGCGCCGTGCCTCCCTCGGTGTGCACGGTGTAGAACAGCCCGTTCTCGGCGAAGTCGGGGTGGAACTCGGCCGATCCGAGCCCCGTGCCGAGGCCTGCGCTGTTGTGGAAGTTGTCGATGAACTCGTTCCGGACGTTGAGGTACGGGACGTACTCGCCCGATTCCTTGTCGACCAGATAGAGGATGTCGTTGTTGTCGGGGACCATCAGCCGGCCGGAGTCGTCCGGCACCTCGTCGAGGTGCGTGATGCGGTTGTGGCGCACCAGACGCTGGTCCTGCGTGGCCGGGGTCGTCTGCGACTTCGGCAGCTGTGCGAGCTCGGTCACCTCGATGCCGAGGTCGGCGAGCGCGGGGTCGGGCAGCGGGTTGAGCAGCGGCTCGTTCGCCGTGCCTCCCGGTGCGCAGTCGCCGGGGTTGCCCGTGGCGATCGCGAGGTTCTCGCCCGTGTTGTCGACGGCGACGTCATCGAGCAACAGGCGTCCCGTGCTGGTGGCGCCGTTCTTCCAGAAGAACCGGTCGAGCGCGCCGTTCACCGCCTGACGGAAGCCGAACTGCTGCTCGGTCCCCTCCGGGAGGCGGGTCTGCTCTTCGTACGCGCCGCCCTGGCTGTACACGGTGACCTTGTCGGTGGCGTTGTCGGCGACGATCCACACGCACTGCCAGGCGTCCTTCGACCACACGCCCGCGGGCTTGAAGGCGCCGCCGTCACGCACGCGCAGCACGTCGTCGTTCTGGTTGTTCACGTAGGCACGGCTGTTCACGTAGTCGTTCGGCGCATCGACATCGGTGAGACCGAACGAGGTGTCGACGCTGCCGGTGCGCAGGAAGCGGAAGAACAGCGTGCCGGTATCGCCCTCGGCGATGGCCGGTATCGCGCGATACGACTGCTGCCCGCCACCCACGGACTCGACGACCTGGTTGTTGCCGTTGAGCGGGTCGGCGATCACACGCGGAGCTGCAGACGACGTCCATCCGTCCTGCCCGTTCAGCGCGACGCGCTCGTACGCCTCGAAGTCGACCAGCTCGGTGAACGGCTCTGCCGCGGCAGCGGGGGTCGCAGTCAGCAGGGCTCCGACGACGGCCGCGGCAGCGACCAGCGCACCCGTTCGTCGCACCCCGAAGGTTCGAGGAGGAGGTGCTGCCGATCGAGTGCTCGAGCTCGCGGGTCGCATGGATCGTTCGTGCATCAGAAACCTCTCAACGTCGTCGTCGTGTGGTGTCGTGCCGATGGGTCGTGCCGCCTTCTCCGGGGCGGCACTGCAGCGGAGAAGGTGTGGAACGGTACTGCGGTTCGGGGGCGGAAACGCTTTCGCAAGCGCTTTCGTCGGATGGACGAGAAAGGCGGG
>NZ_JBLVOH010000038.1:9752-22432 GCF_053543675.1 Microbacterium umsixpiens | reverse complement strand
GCCTCCTCCCGCCGGAGGTTCATCCCGCGTCGGGGACGGTGGGCTTGCCGCCGAGATACAGCGCGGCGAGGGTCGGATCCGCGAGGAGCTCGGATGCCGGGCCCGAGATGTGCACCCGACCGAGGTCGAGCACACACCCGATGTCCGCAGTCTCGAGCGCCCGCCGCGCGTTCTGCTCTACGAGCAGCACGGCGGTGCCGGCATCGCGCATCCGCACGATCTGCTCGAACACCTTCTCGGTCGTCTTGGGGTCGAGGCCCATCGACGGCTCATCGAGGAGGACGACCTTGGGGCTGACCATCAGCGACCGCGCGAACTCGACCTGCTTCTGCTGACCGCCCGAGAGCAGGCCGGCGAGCTGCTTCCACCGCTCCCCCACGATGGGGAAGAGGTTCTGCACGAAATCGACGCGCTCCTGGATGACCTTCTGATCCTTGAGGGTGAAGGCCCCGAGCATCACGTTCTCGCCGACCGTCATCTCCCGGAACACACTGTGCCCCTGCAGCACGTGCGCGAGCCCGTGCCGCAGCATCGACTGTGGTCCCTCGCCGGTGATGTCACGACCATCGACGCGGATGCTGCCCGAGCGGGGCTTGAGCATGCCGGATGCCACCTTGAGCACGGTCGACTTGCCGGCACCGTTGGGCCCGACGAGGCAGACGACCGATCCGGGCGGCACCTCGACGGTGAGCCCACGGAGCACGAGCGCCGCCCGGCCGTAGCCGGCCTCGATGTCGCGCAGCTCGAGCAGGTTCTTCGCTTCAGACTCCAAGGTAGGCCTCCAGGACTCGCGGGTCTTGCTGGATGATCTCAGGCGTTCCCTCGGCGATCTGGCGCCCGCGGTCGAACACCACGACGTGGTCGCACAGGCTCATGACCATCTCCATGTTGTGCTCGACGATGATGAACGTCTTGCCCTCTTCGTTGAGCTCGCGCACGAGGGTGGCGATGCGTCCGATGAGAGCGGGGTTCACGCCACCGGCCGGCTCGTCGAGCATGATCGTGTCGGGCTCGCCCATGAGCACACCCGCCAGCTCCAGCAGCTTCTGCTGGCCGTAGCTGAGATTGCGTGCCTCGGCGTGCTCGAGGTGGTCGATGCCGACACGCCGCAGCCAGCCGCGCGCCCGCTCCAGCTCCTCCGGATCGTGCGCCGAGCGCAGCTGCTGGCGGATGCTGGTGCTGCGCACCGCCACGAGCAGGTTCTCCATCACGGTCATGCGAGGGAAGACCCGGCACAACTGGAAGCTGCGGCCGATGCCGGCACGGGCGATGCGGTCGGGCGACTTGCGGGTGATCGCCTGCCCCCGGTAACGCACCTCGCCCGAGTCGGGCTTGATCATGCCGGTCACGCAGTTGAAGAAGGTGGTCTTACCCGAGCCGTTCGGCCCGATCAGACCGTTGACCTTGCCCTCCTGGAAGGTGACCGGCGCACCGTCGACGGCGGTGACGCCGCCGAAGGACTTGGTCATCTCGATCGTGCTCAGGCTCTCGAGCGTCGTGGGCTGTGCCGTGGGGGCGTTCATGACGACGTCTCCTTCGTCGAGGCATCCGCTGTTCGGGCCGACGCATCCGCCGCCCGCTTCTCGTTCTGCTCGAGCAGCTGGCCGGCGGTCAACTCGCGGATCGATGCCGCGTTCGACGACCGCGTGAACAGTCCCTTCACGGCGGGGATGATGCCGTCGGGCATGAAGAGCACGACGATGCCGAGCAGGATGCCGGTGGCGATGAGGTGGAACTGCGTGTCGCCGAACTCGAGCTTGAAGTACTCGAGCGCAAGACCGACGACGACGGCGCCGAGCAGCGGACCGAAGAGGTTTCGCACCCCGCCGAGCAGCGCCATCAGCACCATGTACGAGCCGATGAGGATCGAGAACTGGAAGATGGGATCCAGGTCTCCGAACCACAGCGCGTAGAGTCCGCCGCCCAGCGACACGAAGAGTGCCGACAGCACGTAGGCGATCAGCTTGTACCGCGTGGTGGGCACGCCGAGGGCCTGCGCCTTGTCTTCATCCTCGCGGACCGACTTGAGCGCGGTGCCGAACTTGGACCGGTCGATGATCCACCACACCACGAGCGCGAATGCCAGCAGGCCCGCGAACAGGTAGTAGAAGATGCGGTGGTGCTCGGGACGCAGCACGTCGAACGGACGCGGGACGTTCAGTCCTTCGGAGCCGCCGGTGACGTCGCGCCAGCTCTGGAACACCAGCAGCATGATCAGCACGAAGGCGATCGACACGATCACGAACGAGGCTCCGCGCACCCGGAGGGCGGCGATACCGATCGGGATCGCGATGATCGAGACGAGCACGGCCGCGAGGATCCAGGCGACGAAGCCGGGCAGCGCCAGGTACTTGATGAGGAGTCCGGTGCCGTAGGCGCCGAGCCCGAAGTAGGCGGCGTGTCCGAGGGAGATGTATCCCGTGAACCCGCCCATGAAGTTCCACCCCGTCGACAGCACGGCGTAGTTGAGGATGACGACGCCCGCCGACAGGATGTACGGGTTCGGGGCGATGGTCGGGAACGACAGGACGAGGGCTGCGCCCACGACGAGGAGGACGATCCGCACCCACTTCGACGACGAGCGCCGCACGGGGGCGGGAGGAGCGATCACGACCGTTTCGGTGGGGATCGGCTCTCTGCTAGAAACGCTGGGCAAGACGACCTCCGAAGAATCCTTGCGGACGGAACATGAGCGTGGCGAACAGGGCGACGTAGAACACCGTCTGTGCCCAGGTCGGCCCCAGCGGGAGCTGGAGCAGGCTCTGTGCGACGCCGAGGACGAGAGCCGCGATGGCGGCACCCGGGATGCTGCCGAGTCCGCCGACGACGATGATCGCCATGAGCGGTCCGATCCAGTGCCAGTGCAGCGACGGGTAGATCGTGGCGTCGAGCGAGAGCGCAGTGCCGCCGATCGCCGCCGTGGCGAGCCCGAGTCCGAACCCGTAGCCGGCGACCCGGTCGGTGTTGATGCCGACCAGTCGCGCGGCCTCGGGGTGCTGGATCGTCGCCCGCAGCGCCTGCCCGAACTTCGTGTACTTCAGCAGCACGAACAGGAGCGCGAGGGCCACCGCCGCCAGCCCGAAGGCGATGAGCTTGACCACCGGCACCTGCGCGCCGAAGAAGTCGAGGCTCGCACTCGCGTACGGCAGGGGGATGCGGCGCTGGGTGCCGGTGAAGAAGAACCCGAGCGCCCCCTCGATGATCAGTGCCACGGCGAAGGTGAGCAGCACCGACATCATGGTCAGGGTCAGGGGCTTGAGCCTCGAGACGAGCAGTCGCTGCATCACGACACCCGTCAGGAAGAACAGGGGCACCGTGACGACGAGCGACACGAGGGGGTCGATGCCGGTCTCCCGGTTGAACCACCACGCGAGGTACGCGGCCAGGATGAGGAAGGCGGAGTGCGCGATCATGACGACGCGCATGATTCCGAAGTACAGCGTGAGCCCGGCCGCCAGGAGGGCGTAGAGCCCTCCCAGCAGGATGCCGAGGATCAGGCTTTGCAGCAGCAGTGCTCCACTCACGATGTGCGGATCACCACGTCGGCTTCGGGAAGAGGAAGTCGGCTTCCTTGACGTCGTCCGGGAGGACGATCAGGATCTCGCCGTCGATCCACTGCTGGATGAGGTGCGCGCCGGTGGGCTTGCCCGTCTCGTCCCAGCTGAGCTCGCCGACGACGGTGTCGACGGAGTTGTCGCGCAGCCAGTCGATGAGCTCCTGCTGGCACTCGCCCTGCTCGGCGCAGCCCGCGGCCTCGACCGCAGCGGCGACGACCTGACCGGTCGTGTAGGCGTTGGCCTCGTCCTCGGACGGCGGGTTGCCGTGCATCTCGGTGTACTTCTCGACGAACTCGATGTTGCTGGGGAACTGCGATTTCGGCGAGTAGCCGGTGGGAGCGAGGATGCCCTCGGTCGCACCGCCGATGGCAGCCGCGAACTCCGGGTTGGTCGGCGCGGTCGAGAACGCCGCGAGCTCTGGCTGATAGTTCAGCTGCTGCAGCGCGATGATCAGGTTGACGGCATCCTGATACTGCGTGCCGCCGATCACCATGTCGGCATCCGACTGCGCGATCTTGGCCGCGATCGTGGAGAAGTCGGTCGTGTTCGGCGGGTAGACCTCGTTCACGACGACCTCGACCCCGCCTTCTTCGAGCTTGTCCCTGAGGCCGTAGGCGGTGCCCTGCGCGAAGGGGTCGTCCATCGCGGCGACGGCGACCGTCTCGGGCCGCTCCTCCTCGGGAAGCGCGAGCAGGTAGTCCGCGAGGTTGTTGTAGTGGTCGTTCGCGATCGCGGGGGCCGCGTAGAAGAGGTTGTCGAAGCCCTGCTCGAAGACCTCTTCCGCCGCGCCGGCCGGCTCGACGAAGAGCATGCCGTATTCCTGGGCGACGCGCGCCGAGGGAACGACGAGTCGCGTGGAGAACGGGCCGAACACGAGGTCGACGCCGTCCTGTGCGATCAGCGACTCGTAGTCCGAGACCACGCGGTCGGCGTTGGACTGGTCGTCGAGGATCTTGAGCTCGACCTGGCGTCCGAGGAGGCCGCCGTTCTCGTTGACGATGTCGCGCCAGGCCTCGTAGCCTCGCTCGACGCCCTTGCCGGGTTCGGAGAAGTCGCCGGTGAGCGGCAGCGAGATGCCGATGACGATCGGATCGTCGGATCCACCCCCCTCCGCCTGATCGCCGGGGGCCGAGCAGGCCGAAACCGTGAGCGCGGCGATCGACAGCGTTCCGATCGCTGCCGCGATCCGTCGACCGTGTCTGGGTGCAGTCATCCGAGTCTCCTACGTCATCGTAGCGAAAGCGCTTTCGTAAGCGCTTCCGCCACTATAGTGGGACCGAAGAACGAAGAGCAACCTACCTCGCAATCAGCGTTGATCTTGCTCCACAAGGGGGAGGTTTCGTGAAGCGTGAAGGCGCGCCACGACTCATCGATGTGGCCGAAACCGCAGGGGTCTCCCTGGCGAGCGCGTCGCGGGCGATGACCGGAGGCTCCGGCATCTCTCCCGAAGTGGCGGCGCACGTGCGCGTCATCGCGAAGCAGCTCGGTTACGAACCCAACATGCATGCGCGAGGACTCGCCGGCGGGCTCGTGCCGACGATCGGCCTCGTGGTACACGAGATCGGCGACCCCTACTTCTCCGACATCGCCAGCGGCGTGATCCGCAGTGCGACGCTCGAGAACCGGTCCGTGCAGATCGCCCAGGCCGACCGCACCCCCGACAGCGAGCTCGCGCAGGTGAAGTCCCTGCTGCGCCAGCGCGTCGGCTCGATCATCATCGCCGGTTCCGGGTACGCCGATCCCGGACGCGAGCAGGGCATGACCGAGGCGCTGCTCGACTTCACGCTGTCCGGAGGCCGTGCCGCGGTCATCGGCCGCCACCACCTTCCGGTCGACGCGGTACTGCCCGACAACCACCGGGCGGGCATCTCGGTCGGACGCCACCTCGCCGAGCTGGGGCACCGCCGGATCGGCGTCGTCGCCGGCCCGCTCGACCTCAACACGGTCGCCGACCGCATCGCCGGGCTGCGAGAGGGGACGAGCGACCCGGACCTGGAGCTCGTCATCGTCTCGCACGAGTTCACCCGCGAGGGCGGCATCGCCGGGGCCCGCGAACTGCTCGACCGCGACGTCACCGCCATCGTGGGCCTCAACGACGCGATGGCCATCGGCATCCTCAGCGAACTGCGACAGCACGGCATCCGTGTGCCGACGGAGATGTCGGTCGTCGGCTTCGACGACATCTCCGTCGCGCCGGATGTCGCGCCCGCCCTCACCACCGCGCGCATCCCGATGTTCGAGATGGGGCAGCACGCCGTCTCGCTCATCCTCCGCCCGGCGAGCGACGAGGCGCGGACGATCGAGACCGCGCACGAGCTCATCATCCGGCAGTCGTCCGGCCCGCCCCGCGGCTGAGCCAGCGACCGTGCGGATGTCTCACCCGACGCTTAGACTGAAAGTGGCGGAGGGAGGCAGACATGACGATCACTCAAGCTCGATCTCGTCGGGTCGAAGACACGATCCACAGCGCAGAGATCGAGGGCCTGGAGGTCACGCCTGAGACCCGCGCGGATGCCGAGTCCTATGTCGCAGGCACCATCGACTCGGATGAACTCGTGGATCGGGTGCGCGCCCGGTATGGACTCTCCTGAGTTCACCGACCCCTATTTGATTCCGCAGAGCAAGGTGCTCCGGAACCTCGTCGGAGCCGCAACAGTCGAGACCCTCGCCGCCGCTGAGGCCGACCTCTCGTTCGCCCGTGCCCTGCAGCTGCTCGATTCGCCGGTCGCCCCGACGAACGATCTCCGCGAGCTCCAGGCGATCCACCGGCACCTTTTCCAGGACCTCTACGACTGGGCCGGGGATCTCCGTACGGTTGATGTTCGCAAGAATGTCCCGGGCGCCGACTACTTCCTCCCCTACGGGTTCATCGAGCGTGCGTCCAGCATCTGCTTCTCAGAACTTGCCGCCGATGAGTTCCTGGCCGACCTGCCTCGCGACTCTTTCGTCGAGCGGCTCGCCTACCACTACGAGAAGATCAACTACATCCACCCCTTCCGCGAGGGGAATGGACGAACCCAGCGCATCTTCTGGAATCGCGTTGCGCTCGAAGCCGGCTGGCAACTCGACTGGCGCCCGGTCCACGGCGAAGAGAACCACCTCGCCGCGCGCATCGGGTCCGATGAGCGGGACCTTGGGCCCCTGATCTCGATGTTCGACAAGATCGTCACGGAACCTGACATGTTCGATGCCGCCGGCTGGACGACCGACGAGATACGACGCCTCGCCATCAATCGACCTGACGATCACGGCACGCAAGTCTGATCCCGCCGGCTCCGCCAGTCGTCCGGCCCGCCTCGCGGCTGAGCCAGCGACCGTGAGCCCGCCGCACGCGCAACGGGCCCACGGCGCGTCGGTCAGGAGTTGCCGGCGGTGGTGTTCAGCTTCTTCATCACCTGGTTGATCGTGAACGACGCCGACTCCTGCCGTGCCGGGAACTCGGCGAGCGACTGCAGCATGCGGGCGACGTACGCCTGGGCCGGCACGAACAGGAAGATACGGTCGATCACCCAGTCCCAATACGTGTTCGACGTGATGTCCGCCCGCTCGAACGGATCGGTGCGCAGGTTGAACAGCTTCGGGAAGCGCAGCTCGATGTACGGCTCCTGCCACACCAGCAGGGTTCCCGCGGCGCGCTGCTCGAGGAACACGAGCTTCCAGTTCTCGAAGCGCAGCGCGGTGAGGTCGCCGTCGTCCGAGACGTAGAAGAAGTGTCGGCGCGGACTGTGCTCGACCGCACCCGTGATGTAGTCGAGCTGGTTGTGGCCGTCGAGGTGCACCTTGTACTCGGTGCCGTGCAACTCGGTCCCGGACTTCAACCGCTCGGCCACGTCGTCGTCACCGACAGCCGCGAGCAGCGTGACGAACCAGTCGTTGTGACTCACGATGCCGTTGAGCGTCGTCCCCGCGGGGATGCGCCCGGGCCAGCGGACCATCGCGGGCACCCGGTAGGCACCCTCCCAGTTGGAGTTCTTCTCGTTGCGGAAGGGGGTCATGCCCGCATCCGGCCAGCTGTTCATGTGCGGACCGTTGTCGGTGGAGTACATGACGATGGTGTTCTCGGCCAGCCCGAGCTCGTCGAGCAGGTCGAGCAGACTGCCCACGACATCGTCGTGATCGAGCATCGTGTCGTGGTAATTCGACTGCCAGCGCCCCGCTCGCCCCTTGCTCTCTTCCTTGGTGTGCGTGCGGAAGTGCATGTGAGTGGAGTTGAACCAGACGAAGAACGGGGTGTCGTCGGCCGCCTGCGTGCGGATGAAGTCGGCGGCCGCGTCGCGGAACTCCTCGTCGACCGTCTCCATGCGCTTCTTCGTCAGCGGACCGGTGTCTTCGATGCGCTGCGTGCCGTCACCGTTCGCCCAGGAGTGCAGCACCCCGCGCGGCCGGAACTTCTCACTGAACCCGGGGTACTCCTCATCCGTCGGGTAGTCCGGGTGCTCCGGTTCCTCCTCGGCATTGAGGTGATAGAGGTTGCCGAAGAACTCGTCGAAACCATGGGCGGTCGGCAGATGCTCGTCCCGGTCGCCGAGGTGGTTCTTGCCGAACTGTCCGGTGGCGTAGCCGTGGTGCTTGAGCGCATCGGCGATGGTGGGGTCCTCGGGCTGGAGACCCAGCGGGGCCCCCGGCATCCCCACCTTCGTCAAACCGGTGCGGTAGGGGTTCTGCCCCGTGATGAAGGCCGCCCGCCCCGCGGTGCAGCTCTGCTCGCCGTAGTAGTCGGTGAACTTCACGCCCTCGTCGGCGATGCGGTCGATGTTCGGCGTCCGATAGCCCATGAGACCGTCGGAATAGGTGCTGAGGTTGCTGATGCCGATGTCATCGCCCCAGATGATGAGGATGTTGGGCTTCTCGGCCATGAGTGACTCCTAGCTTCGACCGGTGAGGTGGGCACGTGCCCTCGGTCGAAGCAAAGCAGTATTCCGGGCCTGTGCCCAGGGGCCCTCACACGGAGCGGGTGAGCCGGAATCCGATGTGCGACATCCCGGTGTCCTCGGCCTGCGGCGAGCGCGCGGCGGGCCGGAAGCGCAGGCAGTAGTCCGGGGAGCAGAGGTGCGATCCACCCTTGAGCACACGGCGCGGGATGTCGGGGAAACCCTCCTGCGCGCTGGCGGCGGCGAGCAGGTTCGTGCGCTTACCGGCATCGACCGGGGTGTCCGAGAGGCGGAGGTGGCGCGGAGTGTAGAAGTCGGTCGTCCACTCCCAGACGTTCGCGATCATGTCGTAGAGGCCGTAACCGTTGGGCGGGTACGAGCCGACGGGCGCCGTACCGCCGACGCCCTGATTGTCGTACGGGAAGCGTCCGAGCCACGAGTTCGCCTGTGCGACCCCGTCGGGGTACGCCTCGTCGCCCCAGGCGAAGGCCGCACCCTCGAGTCCTCCCCGCGCCGCGTATTCGTGTTCGGCCTCGGTGGGCAGCCGCATCCCCACCCAGTCGGCGTAGGCCACGGCATCCTCGAACGCGATGTGGACGACCGGATGCTGCAGCCGGTCATCGATCGACGAGTCAGGGCCGAACGGCTTGCGCCAGAACGCCCCGGGCTGCCAGCGCCACCAGTTGCGCCAGTCACCCAGATTCGTCGGACCGGCGGTCGGAGTGAAGACCATCGCCCCGGGAACGAGGTCGGCGGGATCGGCTCCGGGGAACGCGGCGGGATCGAGCTCTCGTTCGGCGACGGTCACGTATCCGGTGGCGTCGACGAACTCGGCGTATTGCGCGTTCGTCACCTGGTAGCGGTCGATGAAGAACGACTCGACCTCGCGCTCGTGCGCCGGCCGTTCGTCCGGATAGAAGTCGTCCGACCCCATCAGGAACGTGCCGCCGGGGATGTGGACCATGTCGCGCGAGTTCGTCACGAGACTCAGCGTAGTGTTCGGCCGCGGCGGGAGGACCGGGAGTATTCCGGCCGGCGGATCCGGCGCTCAGCGGGTCGCGTCGAAGGCCCTGGTGCTCCCCCACAGCGGGCGGAACGCCAGCTCGGCTGCACCGACGAGCAGCCGATCGGAGCCGAGTTCGGCGGCGCGGATCTCGACCGCGGCAGCACTCTCGGGCATCGCCAACCGCGAGACCTCGTCGACCAGCAGGTCGTGCGCCCCCTCGTCGACGAGCGCCAGGAAGCCACCGAGGATCACGAGAGCCGGATTGAGCACGTTGACCGCGTTCGCCAGCGCACTTCCGAGGATCTTGGCCTGCCGCACGAGTTCCGCGTGCACCTCGGGCGCCTCCGTGGCGGCGAGGGCTGCGGCGAGCTCGTCGTCGTCGGCGTCGTCGAGCCCGAGCAGGTCGAGGAGGTGCCGGCGATTCACCTCGTCTTCGAGCACGCCGTCGTCGGTGCGACGGTCGGCACCGTCGATGCCGGGCCGGTTGTGCCCGAACTCCCCCGCGTAGCCGCTCGCGCCGGTGGCGGCCAGACCGTGGATCACGAGCCCCCCACCGATGCCGGAGGCGCCGCCGTTGAGGTAGACGAGTTCGTCGATACCGCGGCCGGCGCCGAAGAGGTGTTCGGCCAGCGCACCGAGGGTCGCGTCGTTGTCGACGGCGGTGCGGATGCCGGTCGCCTCGTGGATCAGGGCGGCCAGCGGCTCGTCGGTCCAGCCGAGGTGCGGGGCGTTGCGCACCACGCCGTCGGCCGAGCGCACGAGCCCCGGCACGGCGACGCCGATACCGATCACGGCGCAGTCGGCGAGAGCATCCGTCCGCCAGCTCTCGATGCGCTCGGCGACGAGAGCGGCGACATCGGCCGTGGTCGGCTGACCGGTGTTGACGATGCGCTCGCGGACGCGGATGCTGCGGTCGAGGGCGACGGCGGCGATCTCGACCGCGTCGACCTCGGGGTGCACGCTGATCGCGACGACGTCAGCCGAAGGTGCGACCACCGGAGAGGGGCGACCGGCTCGCGCCGAGGATTCCGGCGGCCGCTCGTCGACGAGTCCGGCGGCAACGAGCTCCGCCACCAGCGCGGCGATGGTCGAGCGGTTGAGGCCCGTGGCCTCGGTCAGCGCCGAGCGGGAACGGGGGCCGTCGTGGTGGACGATCGAGAGGATCCACGCCAGGTTCGCTTCGCGGGAGCGCGGGGCAGCGGATTCAGGGGGCACGTTCCCACTTTAGGGGTGCGGATGCCACCTGTCATCGGTTATGTTGTGAAGCACAACTTATTGCGTCCGTGCATCCCGCACGCCCGCAGCATTCGCAGAGGAGCGATCATGCCCAACCCCACCCGCGACGACAAGTTCTCGTTCGGACTCTGGACCGTCGGCTACAACGGCACCGACCCGTTCGGCGGCCCGACCCGTCCGGCGCTCGACGTCGTGCACGCGGTCGAGAAGCTCGCAGAGCTCGGCGCCTACGGCCTCACCTTCCACGACGACGACCTCTTCGCGTTCGGATCGACGGATGCCGAGCGCCAGACGCAGATCGACCGTCTCAAGGGCGCACTCGCCGACACCGGCCTGATCGTTCCGATGGTCACCACCAACCTCTTCAGTGCCCCGGTCTTCAAAGACGGCGGCTTCACCTCGAACGACCGCCAGGTGCGCCGGTTCGCGCTGCGCAAGGTGTTCCGCCAGCTCGACCTCGGTGCCGAGCTCGGCGCCAAGACCTTCGTCATGTGGGGCGGCCGCGAGGGGGCGGAGTACGACTCCGCGAAGGACGTGCGCGCGGCACTGGAGCGCTACCGCGAGGCCGTGAACCTGCTCGGCGACTACGTGACCGACAAGGGCTACGACATCCGCTTCGCGATCGAGCCGAAGCCCAACGAGCCCCGCGGCGACATCCTGCTGCCGACGCTCGGCCACGCGATCGCGTTCATCGACTCGCTCGAGCGCCCCGAGCTCGTGGGCGTGAACCCCGAGGTCGGGCACGAGCAGATGGCCGGACTCAACTTCACCGCCGGCATCGCGCAGGCGCTGTTCCACGGCAAGCTCTTCCACATCGACCTCAACGGTCAGCGCGGCATCAAGTACGACCAGGACCTGGTGTTCGGCCACGGCGACCTGCACAACGCGTTCTCGCTCGTCGACCTGCTCGAGAACGGCGGCCCCGGCGGGGTTCCGGCCTACGACGGTCCGCGCCACTTCGACTACAAGCCCTCGCGCACCGAGGACGAGGCCGGCGTCTGGGCCTCGGCCGCGGCGAACATGCGCACGTACCTGCTGCTGAAGGAGCGCGCCGCGGCCTTCCGCGCCGACCCCGAGGTGCAGGAGGCCCTGGCCGCCGCGAAGGTCGCCGAGCTCTCCACCCCGACGCTGAACGACGGTGAGTCGTACGACGACTTCCTCGCGGACCGCTCGGCCTACGAGGACTTCGACGCGAACGCGTACCTCGGCGGCAAGGGCTTCGGCTTCGTGCGCCTGCAGCAGCTCGCCACCGAGCACCTGCTCGGCGCGCGCTGAGTCCGGCGATGGCACTCGTCCTCGGGGTCGACTCCTCGACCCAGTCCTGCAAGGTCGTCGTCGTCGACTCCGAGACGGATGCCGTCGTCCGCTCCGGCCGCGCTCCGCATCCCGATGGCACGTCGGTCGATCCCGAGGCGTGGTGGGTCGCGTTGCAGGCGGCCATCGCGGATGCCGGTGGCCTCGATGACGTCGAGGCCTGGGCGATCGGCGGGCAGCAGCACGGCCTGGTCGCCCTCGATGCCCAGGGACGCGTCATCCGCGACGCCCTGCTGTGGAACGACACTCGCTCCGCGCAGGCGGCGGAAGACCTGATCGGCGAGTTCGGGGCCGCAGCCCTGGCCGATCGCACCGGACTCGTGCCGGTCGCCTCGTTCACGATCACGAAGCTGCGCTGGCTGCGCGACCACGAGCCCGAGAACGCGGCTCGTGTCGCCGCCGTCGCTCTGCCGCACGACTGGCTCACGTGGCGGCTGCGCGGGTTCGGTCCTGAGCGGCCCGACCTCGACGAACTCGTGACCGACCGGTCGGATGCCTCGGGCACCGGCTACTGGAACCCGGCGACCGGCGAGTACGACCGCGAGTTGCTCGTCGCCGCCCTCGGCCACGACGTGATCCTGCCGCGAGTGCTCGGACCGCGCGAGTCCGTGACGGACGCTGCGTCGCGTCGCGTCGCCCCCGGTGCGGGAGACAACGCCGCCGTCGCGCTGGGCCTGGGAGCCCGGACGGGCGATG
>NZ_JBLVOH010000038.1:5657-9732 GCF_053543675.1 Microbacterium umsixpiens | reverse complement strand
CACGATCTTCGCCGTGACCGACCGCCCGGTGGCGGAACCGACCGGCATCGTCGCGGGCTTCGCGGATGCCGACGGCGGCTACCTGCCGCTGGTCTGCACGCTCAACGCCGCGCGCGTCCTCGACGTGATCGCGCGCCTGCTCGGGGTGGACCACGACGGGCTGAGCACGCTCGCCTTGACCGCCGAACCCGGCGCCGGCGGACTCGAACTCGTGCCGTACTTCGAGGGCGAGCGCTCCCCCAACCTGCCCGATGCCACCGCGAGCCTGACCGCCATGACGCTCGCCTCCACCACCCGCGAGAACCTCGCCAGGGCCGCCGTCGAGGGCATGCTCGGAGGGCTGCGCTTCGGGCTCGACGCGCTGCGGGAACTCGGCATCCCCCTGGAGCGGGTGCTGCTCGTGGGCGGGGGCGCCCAGTCGCAGGCCGTCCGCGAGATCGCCCCGCTGGTCTTCGGGCTGCCGGTCGAGGTGCCGGAGGCCGCGGAGTATGTCGCCGTCGGCATGGCGCGTCAGGCGGCATCGGTGCTCTGACAGGATCGGGGCATGATCACCGTTCACCTGCGTTACGAGATCGACCCCGACAAGCTCGAGGACTTCACCGAGTACGGTCGCACCTGGATCCGGCTCGTGGCCAAGCACGGCGGCACCCACCACGGCTACTTCCTGCCGAGCGAGGGCGACAGCGACGAGGCGTTCGCACTGTTCACGTTCCCCTCCCTCGCCGAGTACGAGGTCTACCGGACCGCGTCGAAGACCGATCCGGAGTGCGTCGAGGCGTTCGACTTCGCCCGCCGGACGCAGTGCATCCGCCGCTACGAGCGCCGCTTCCTGAGCCCCGTCTTCGATTGAGGTGCGCTCCCAGAAGTCGGCGACCCCCACGGAGGCATTGATGCCCACTCCCCCCAGACTGCGCGCGAGCGCACTCGCGCTCGCAGGCATGCTGGCCTGTGCCGGATGCTCGGCGGCCGCCGTCCCGAGCCCGCCGGAGGCCGTCGGCGACGACTTCCCCGGCACCTGCCTGCCGTCGGAGGTCTCCTGGCCGTCCGACTTCCTCGAGTCCCTGCCCGGAGAGTCCGAGGCGATCGGCGGCGCCATCGTCGGTCTGCGCCTCGAGTGGCTCGACGACGATTTCGCCTGGCGGCTGCGCAGCGCCGACACCCGGAAGGACACGTGCGGCGAGCGGGTCGACGACCCGAGCTTCGGCCGGGAGTCGCTGGTCGACGTCCGCACCCTGGAGGTTCTCTCGACCGGCGAGACGGAGCTCACCGAGGCGGAGCAGCAGCTGAACGGCAGCAGCGCCTACACCGCGGCGCAGCTCTCGGGCGAGGAATACCCCAGTCCACTCATCGTGGAGATGGCCCGCGTGATGGACGACGGCGCGCCCGTGTGGCAGCTCACGACGTGCGACACCGCCACCAACGAGCTGACGGTCACGACCCTGAATTGACGCACGCCCCGACCGCTTTACTCAGCTAACTTGCACGCTCGTGTGCACGTATTGTGTAAACTCGTCCTGTGAAACAGAGCTGGCGGGTCTACAAGCGCGACGTCAAGAGACTCTCCCGCGTACCCAAAGCCTGGATCATCATCATCGGGGTGCTCATCACCCCGGCCCTGTACGCGTGGTTCAACATAAACGCGTTCTGGGACCCCTACGCGAACACCGCGAACATCCGCGTGGCGGTGGTCGATCTCGACGAGGGCGCCACCTCCGACCTCACCGGTCACATCGACATCGGCGAGCAGGTGACAGCGCAGCTCGAGGACGACGACCAGCTCGGCTGGACGTTCATGGGCGAGGACGAGGCTCAGGAGGCCGTGAAGAAGGGCGACGTCTACGCCGCCATCGTCATCCCCGCGCAGTTCAGCGAAGATCTGCTCAGCATCACCAGCGGTGACTTCACCCAGCCGGCGCTGGAGTACTACGTCAACGAGAAGGCCGGGGCGATCGCGCCCAAGATCACCGACGTCGGCGCTTCCGAACTCGACAAGCAGGTCACCACCGCTTTCAAGGAGCAGGTGGCACTCGCCGCGACGAACGCCCTCAAAGACGTCGGCGACTCCACCGAGCTGCGGCTGCTGAACGCCAGGGACAACACCCTCAACGCGTTCGACCAGGCAGCGCAGACCATCTCGTCGGCGCGCGAGAACCTCGCCGAGACGCAGGACGGGCTGACCTCGTCTCGCGGCACGCTCGCCTCCGCCCGGAGCACGCTCGGCGACGTCGACAAGACGCTCGGCGATGTGCAGAAGTCGCTCGACCAGACGCAGTCGATCATCGCCGAGACGCAGAAGGAGGTGATCGCCTTCACCGACAGCGCCACCACCGCGTTCCTCCAGGGCACCACGCTGCTCGCCGATGCGTCGTCGAAGGCGAACGTCTCGATCACCCGTCTCACCCAGAGCCTCGAGCAGGCGGGCGTGCGCATCGACGCCGGGATCGACGACGTCTCGAACGTGCTCGAGGCGAACGAAGCGGCCGCCGCGCGTCTGCAGGCGCTCGTGGACGACACCGACCTCAGCGACGAGACGAAGCAGCAGCTCACCGAGGTCATCGCCTCACTGCAGCAGCGCAACGCCACCGACCAGCAGCTGCTCGCAGACCTGAAGGACCTCAAGGCCAGCGCATCCGACACCGTGGGCTCCGTCCAGGCGACGGCCGACGCGGTCGACAAGGCGATGCAGGACACCAGGGATGCGTCGTCAGCGATGCGCGACATCCTCACCCGCACCGTCCCCTCGCTGAACAGCGCCATGTCGCAGCTGTCGTCGAGCGTCGGATCGTTGTCGGCGGCGCTGGATGCGCAGAAGGGCGTGCTCGCCGAAGCCGACCAGCTGCTGGGCGGGTTGGACTCTCAGCTCGTGGCCACCTCGTCGGCACTGGAGAGCTTCGACGGCGACCTCGCCGGCATCGAGCAGGGGCTGCAGACCTCGCGCACCGACGTCGTCGCCCTCAACGCCGCATCCGAATGGGGTCTGCTGGGCACACTGACCGACCTGGAGCCCGAGCAGATCGCCCAGTTCATCTCCTCCCCCGTCGAGGTCGACGAGCACCTGGTGTTCCCCGTCGACACCTATGGGTCGGCGATGGCGGCGCTCTTCACGAACCTGTCGCTGTGGATCGGCGCCTTCGTGCTCATGGTGATCTTCCGCGTCGAGGTCGACACCGAGGGCGTCGAGGGCGTCACCGTGCGCGAGGCCTACTTCGGCCGCTTCTTCCTCTTCGCGACGCTCGCCGTCGGCCAGGCGCTGATCGTGTGCACCGGAAACCTGATCATCGGCGTGCAGACCGTCAGCGCCGCCGCCTTCCTCGGCACCGGCGTGCTCATCGCCCTCGCCTACGTGAGCATCATCTACGCCCTCTGCGTCGCGTTCGGGCACGTCGGCCGCGGCCTGTGCATCCTGCTGGTCATCATGCAGATCCCCGGAGCATCCGGGCTCTACCCGATCGAGCTGATGCCCGGATTCTTCCGGGCGATCTACCCGCTCCTCCCGTTCTCGTACGGCATCGACGCGATGCGCGAGACGATCGGCGGGTTCTACGACGGCCACTACTGGCGGTACTTGGGCGCCCTCGCCGTGTTCGTCGCCCTGGCGTTCCTCATCGGGCTCGTCCTGCGGCGCCGGCTCGCGAACTTCACCCTGCTCTTCAACCGGCAGGTGCTCGCGACCGACCTCCTGATCGGCGAGAAGGTGCAGGTCGTCGGCAGCGGGTACCGGCTCACCGACGTCATCCGCGCGCTCTCGAACCGCAGCGAATACCGCGAAGACCTCGCTCGACGCGCCGAGCCGTTCACCCGCCGCTACCCCACCCTGTTGAAGGCGACGGTGCTCACGGGGGTCGCCGGGCTCGTCGTGCTCGGAGTCATCACCTGGGCGCTTCCCGGATCGAAAGCCCTGCTGCTGGGCCTGTGGACGCTCTGGATCCTCCTCGTCATCGGATTCCTGGTGGCCATCGAGTACATCAAGCACAGCTTCGAGAACGGCGCGGAGGTCGCGGCCCTCGACGACGCCGAGCTGCGTGAGCTCGCCCTCGTCGGTCCCGCCGGTCGTGACGCGGTCATGCCCGCCTCA
>NZ_JBLVOH010000038.1:0-5637 GCF_053543675.1 Microbacterium umsixpiens | reverse complement strand
GCGGAGGGGCCGCTCGGCACGGTCCGGTACGCACCGGTCGCCACGACCGAGGCGGAGGCGCCCGAGGCCCCGGATGCTCCGGATGCTCCGGCCGCCGGCGCCGAGGCCGATGCCCTGCTCACCGAGTGGTTCGAGCCGGAGCCGGACACGCAGCCGTACCCGGAGACGGCGACGGAGACGGAGACAGGGCCGGAGACGGAACCCCGCATCGGACCGGATGCCGGGCAGACCGCCGAGCAGACCGACGCCGAGCAGACAGAAGAAGATCTCGCGGACGAAGATCCACTCACCGACGAAGACGAACACCGGACCGCAGAAGGAGAGGACCGCGCATGAGGGACATCCTGCACCTGACGGCCCGCGACGTGCGGCACGCGACCCAGAACGTGATGGCGTGCATCGTCCTGTTCGGCCTCGTCGTCATCCCGTCGCTGTTCACCTGGTTCAACGTCATCGCCAGCTGGGATCCGTTCGCGAACACGAAGGATCTGAAGATCGCGGTCGCGAGCACCGACGCCGGGTACGAGAGCGACCTCGTGCCGATCCGCGTGAACGTCGGCGAACAGGTCCTCTCCCAGCTGCGCGGGAACGACCAGCTCGACTGGGTCATCACCGATGAGCACGACGCGATCGACGGGACGAAGTCCGGCGAGTACTACGCCGCGATCGTCCTGCCCGAGACGTTCAGCGCCGACATGCTGACGTTCTACGCCGACGGCGGCGACCGCACGCACATCGCGCTCTACACGAACGAGAAGAAGAACGCGCTGGCGCCGAAGATCACCGGACAAGGTGCGGAAGGGGTCTCGTCCGCCATCAGCAGCACCTTCGCCGAGACGCTCGGTGACGTGGCTCTCGGCCTCGTCTCGTCGATGTCGGACTACCTCACGGATGAAGACACGCAGGCCGCACTCACCCGCATCGAGGCCCGCCTCGGGAGCGTGGGCGATCAGCTGCGGTCCGGGGCGCACACGGCCGACACCTTCACGGCTCTGCTCGAGGCGAGCCGGCCCCTGCTCGACAGCGCCTCGGGCCTGGTCGGCTCGGCCGGCGACGCGTTCACCGACACCTCCGGCGCACTCGGCAGCGGGGTGGACGCGGCGGGCACACTGAAGTCGACCCTGCAGACGGCCGCCCAGTCCCTGACGGATGCGCTCGCGGCGACGGCGAGTAGCTACGACGCCGTCGGTCAGCGCATCGACGAACTGTACGCCGGGGCCGACTCGCTCAGCGGCAGCCAGGTGCAGGCGATCACCACGCTCGCGGACCGCGTGCAGCAGCAGATCGACCAGTACTCCGCGGTCAAGAACACCCTGGAGGCGGAGGTCGGGCCGAACCTTCCCGAATCCGCGCAGCCCGACTTCGACGCCGTGATCAGTCGGCTCGATGAGGCCATCGCCCGGCAGCAGGCCCTGCAGGAGCGCCTCCAGACCGCGGCGACCGAGATCGCGGCCGGCAACGACTCGGCGCAGAGCTCGCATCAGGAGATCACCGCCGCGATCGCCGCGGCGAAGAAGGCGATGACGGATGCACGGAGCACGTACGACAACGGGCTGAAGGCACAGCTGAACTCCCTCTCGTCGACCCTCACGCAGATCGGCTCCGACGTCTCGGCGATCCGCTCCGACCTCTCCGGCATCACGTCCAGCCTCTCCGGAGCATCCGATTCCGTGCAGTCGACCCTTTCGCGCGCACAGGAGGCCACGACGCAGCTGTCGGCATCGCTGAACTCGTTGGCCGACCGGTTCGACACCGTGCAGCAGGCGATGACGAAGGCCGCGGACACCGGCGATCTCAGTGAGCTGATGGGCGCCGACCCCGGCGTGCTCGCCACGTCCCTCGCCGAACCCGTGCGCGTGGACCGCACCGCGGTGTTCCCGGTGGCCGGTTTCGGCGCGGCCATGGCGCCGCTGTACATGATCCTGGCCCTCTGGGTGGGTGCGCTGCTGATGACCGTGACGATCCGCGTCGACGTGAACGCCGAGACGCTCCCCGATCGCCCCGAACTCACCCCGACGCAGAAGTATCTCGGCCGCTACGGCATCTTCGGCCTAGTCGGACTCGCACAGAGCACGCTGCTGACGCTCGGGCTGATCCTCTTCGTCCAGGTCGAACCCGCGCATCCGCTCCTGCTGATCCTGGCCGGGTGGGTGATCTCGACCGTGTTCACCCTCATCGTCTACACGGCCGTGGTCGCGTTCGGCAACGCGGGCAAGGCGCTCTCCGTGCTGCTCCTGGTGATCCAGATCTCGGGTTCGGGCGGCGCGTATCCGCTGCAGCTGCTGCCCGACTGGTTCCAGAGCATCAGCCCGTTCCTGCCCGCGACCTACGCCGTGAACATGGTGCGATCGGCGATCGCCGGCGTCTACCAGGGCGATTTCTGGTGGTCGCTGGGCGCGCTCGCGCTGTTCATCATCCCCGCGCTGCTCCTCGGTCTCGTGCTCCGTCGCCCGTTGATGACGTACAACCGCAAGCTCGTCGACGCACTCGCGTCGACCAAGTTGATGTCGTGACTCCTGTGTCTCCGCGAAAGGACCATGAAGTGACCGCACCGAATCCCCGGCGTCGGCGCGATGCGCTCGCCAACCGCGAGGCCCTGCTGCGCGCGGCGCAGTCGGTGCTCGCGACCAACCCCACGGCATCGCTCGATGTGATCGCACAGGCCGCCGGCCTCACGCGGCGCTCCGTCTACGGCCACTTCGCCGACCGCGACAGCCTGCTGCGCGAGGTGATCGCCGTCGGTGCGCAGCGGTTCAACGCGATCGCCGAGGCGACCGACGAATCCGACCCCCGCGTCACGCTGGCGCGGATGGCGACGCGGCTGTGGCGGGAGGCCTCGGCCGTGCGTGCTTCGGCCAACATCGCCCTCGATGATGCTCATCTGACCGACACCGTGCTCGCCCTGGCACCGCTGCGCCGACGAATCCGCGATCTGACGAGGACCGGGGTGGAATCCGGGGCGTTCCGCGGAGACATGCCGGCCGAGCTGCTCGCCTTCCTCATCGAGGAGACGGCGCGGGCGACGCTGCGCGAGCTGCGGCTCACCACGACCGATGCCGACTCCACCGTCGTCCGCGTGGTGCTGAGCATCGTGGGCCTCTCGTGGACGGAGCAGGCCGAGCTCATCGGCGCGCACCCCGAGATCTTCGCGCAGGACTGAGGCCGCGGCGGGCGCACGCTCGCGCCCGCTGGTGATCGTTCAGGCGCTCGCTTCGCCGAACCGCCCCGGACTCGCCACAGCTTCGGCAGTGACCGACCGATCCCCCGCGCGCACCCGGAACCAGAGGGTGAGCTCGGTCAGCGCCCGGACGAGGGTGTCCACGTCTGAGCCGGCGTCCAGGTCGGCGAACGAGTCCCGGTACCCCTCGGGGCGCCTCTCGCCGCGATGCAACACCCGGTACCCCATGGTCCAGTCCGAGAAGCGGCGCTCGGCGATCGACTCCTGCATGAGCACGCGCAGGTCGTGGTGTCGGGAGTCGTTGCGGATGACGTCGACGAGGTCCGCGACGGTCTCCGGATGCCCCTCCAGCACCTGGATGAAGCGCCCGTCTCGATGAAGGAGCATGCCGGTTATGGCACGCCCATCGTTGAGACGCCGGCACACGGTGAGGAGCTGCTCGAGTGCGGATTCACGGAACGGCTGGGAAGCAGTGCTGGTGTAGACCAGCGAGACCAGACCGGTGTCGGCTTTCGTGCTCACAACGCCACCCCCTGCTCACCGTCATGGAACTCGGGCGACGACTCGACCATCAGCTGTTCCACCGCGGCCGTGGCCGCCGGCAACGTCGGGAAGTCGCCCTGGGGCCGTGACCGGGCATCGAACGCGCGATACCCTCCGTCCGGTTGCCTGTCGATGTATCCGAGGAAGTCGCCGCGGCGGCTTCCGACATGGAAGCCCTCCTCGACGCAGGCCCAGAGGACGTCGTGATCGGGTCGGGCGGAGTTCGGCACTCTGGAACGATACGTGCGCACCGTCCACAGCGCGCTCCCCTTTACAGCCGCCGCAAGGGTGCGCTAAGCGCGCGCCGCAGGGGTTGCAGGAGCGACGATCCGCACGGTATTCGGCATCCGCGTCGAAAGCAGAGCCTTCGATCACCTCGATCGGCGGCCCTCGTCCGGGAGAATGGACGATATGTCCGCGACACCCCGCCGGCCGCTGCTCTCCGCTGTGCGCCGCCTGCTGCACACCGACCCCTCCACGGTCGCGCACACCGAGGTCCTGCCCGTCATCGACGAGCGCACGGTGCCCCGGGTGCTCGACCTGGCGACGAGGATCGGGGAGTCGATGTTCGCGGTCGGCGCCTCGGCCCATGAGGTGACGTTGGCCATCACCCGCGTCTGCGATGCGTACGGGATGAAGGGCGTGCAGGTCGACGTCACCTACAACTCGATCACGGTGTCGTTCCACCTGAGCGGCGAGGTCTGGCCCGAGACGCTGGTGCGCGTCGTGCGGGTCACCGCCCCCGATCACGCGAAGCTGCAGCGGGTGCAGGCCCTGGTCGCCGACATCGACGGTGGGCTCGACCTCGAATCCGCCCGCAC
This sequence comes from Microbacterium umsixpiens, assembly GCF_053543675.1. NCBI lineage: Bacteria > Bacillati > Actinomycetota > Actinomycetes > Micrococcales > Microbacteriaceae > Microbacterium > Microbacterium umsixpiens. The sequence goes on along the minus strand of NZ_JBLVOH010000038.1, from coordinate 1,095 downwards.
GACCTTCCGAGCGATCCGCCGGGTCCCGTTCCGCTATCAGCAGCCGGTCGTGATCGTCGCCCGAGCCCTGCTCGCCGTCGGCGTAAGCATCATGCTCGGCGCCTCCCCGATCATCGTCGGACTCACGTTCGTCGCCGCCCTGTGCGCGGCCCTGACCCAGGCGGGTCTCGCCCGGCTCCGGGTGCCGCTGTTCTTCAGCCAGATCGCCGGAGGGTTCGTGACCACCGTCGTGGCGGTCGTCGTCTCGGCGCTGGGCTCGGCGGGGATCGAGCCGTTCGTCGGAATCCGTCCGTCGATCATCGTCGCCTCGGGCATCGTGCTGATGCTGGCCGGTCTCACCGTGGTGGGCGCGGCACAGGATGCGATCGACGGCTTCGCGCTCACCGCCGGCGGACGCATCCTCGACCTCACGATGCAGACCCTCGGTGTGGTGATCGGCATCCTCGTCGGCCTGGAACTCGGGAGCGTCCTGGGGTTCACCATGGACCTCCCCGACGACCCGGCACCGTTCGGCCCGATCCTGAACCAGTTCGTCGGCGCGATCATCATCGCGATCGCCGTCGCGGTGTTCAACGGCGCCGGCATCCGCATCATCCTGGTGAGCGCGCTGCTCAGTGCGGTGACCCTCGCGGGCTACTCGGGTTCGGTGGCGCTGAACCTGCACCCGGCTGCGGCGAGCGCGGTCGGCGCTCTGCTCGCGAGCTTCCTCGGGATGCTCATCGCCCGCAACCTGCACGTCCCGTCGGTCGCGGTCACGACGGCGGCGATCGTGCCCCTCGTTCCCGGTGTCGCCGTGTTCCAGGGCCTGCTCGAGATGGTGCACGCCACCGGGACGTCCACGGGGATGCTGGTCGCCGGTGGATCGCTCATCGACGCCGCAGTGATCGGCATCGGTCTGGCGTCCGGCGCCTCGCTCGGCCTCTACCTCGGAACCCCGGTGCGGGCGACTCTCGCGAGCGTCGCGAAGACCCGCGCCCGCGTCCGCCGCTGACCCCGGGACCCCTCCGCGCCTCCACGCCTCCCCTCTCCCCCCCGCCTCTCCGCCGAGTGCACGGCTTGTCGCCGAGTACACGGGCTATCCGCGTCGACGATCCG
>NZ_JBLVOH010000037.1:9748-11286 GCF_053543675.1 Microbacterium umsixpiens | reverse complement strand
GGCGGCGGGGGGGGCGGCGGGGGTCACGCCCGCCCCTCGGGGTGCTCAGCCGAGTTCGGCTTCGAGGTTCTCCTGAACCTCGGCCAGCTTCGCCTTCACGTCGCCGCCGTTGACCCGCAGGTCTTCGACCGCGGTGAGGACCTCGCGCCAGACGACCTTGCTCTCGGTCTCGAAGCCCTCGACGAGGGTCGACTTCGAGGTCTTGGCGGCCTCGAGGAACTGCGTCGCCCACGGGTTGGCCTCGAGGAAGGCAGCGTCCGGCTCGACGTCGGTGGCCATGGCGGAGGCGCCGAGGCCGGCACGGATGGCGGTCTGGCCCTCCTCGCCGAGCACCCAGCGCACGAAGTCCTTGGCGGCCTCCTTGTTGTCGCTGTTCGCGTTGACGGCGATGATCAGCTGCGAGTTCGAGCCGGGGTTCGCGAGCGGCAGCGGAGCCGCGCCCATGTTCTGTCCGTTCACGGCGTTGTCCGGGTTGCTCGTGATGGTCGTCGCGACACCGGAGTTCTCGAACAGCATCCCGACCTGGCCCTGGCCGAACTTCGCACGGAAGGTCGACGCGTCGTCGCCGATGGGGGCGACACCCGAGGCGAACGTCTCGAGGAACGCCTCGACGGCCTCGACGTTCTCGGCCTTGTCGATGGTCAGCTTCTTCCCGTCGCTGAGCTCGCCGCCGAATCCGTAGATCCAGTTCGCCATCTCCAGCGTCCAGCCGTCGATCTCGGCGGTCTGGTGACGGCCGGCCCAGCCGGAGATGCCCAGCTCGTCCTTGATCGTCTTCGCCGTGGTGAGGAACTCGTCGAACGTCGTCGGGACCTCCAGCCCCAGCTCGGCGAAGATGTCCTTGTTGTAGATGACGGTGCTGTAGGTCGGGCGCTCCCAGTTGAAGCCGTACTGCCCGCCGTCGAAGACTCCGGCCTCGTTCGTGTTGTTGAGCGTGTCGCCGAGCTCATCGGCGATGTCGTCGAGCGGCTCGAGCACGCCGGCGTCGACGAGCGAGGCGAACTGGCTGTCCTGGAGGACCATCACGTCGGGGCCGCCGCCGGCACCCAGCTCGGTGCTGAGCTTGTCGGCGTAGTTCGCGAACGGGATCTCGACCTTGGTGAGCTCGATGTTGTCGTCGGGGCCGGTGTAGCCCTTGACGGCGTCCCAGATGATCGGGCCCTTGCCGTCTTCGAGGAACTGCCAGTTGGAGAACGTGAGCTCTCCCCCGGCGCTTCCGGCATCCGACGAGTCGTCGCCGGCGGCGCAGCCGGCCAGGGCGATGGTCGCGGCGGCGACGAGGCCGGTGATCCGCAGCGCGCGTGCGCGGCGGGACGGGTGTGCGTGGTTCGACTTCACTGTTCACTCCTTTGGGCAGCAAGTTCTATGCGACGGTGCATCCGAGTTCTCGCCGGGTCTGCGTGAAATCGGTTTCATCACCATAACTCCGCATTCACAGCGGTGTCAAGAATGAAATGGTTACGCAACCTTATCGTGTCTTCTCACCCCGGAGAACGCACGTATCCCCCGGATACGACGGATGCCGCGGGGGTTCACCC
>NZ_JBLVOH010000037.1:6060-9728 GCF_053543675.1 Microbacterium umsixpiens | reverse complement strand
CCCCGCGGCATCCGTGTCACTGCTCTCCGGTCAGGCGAGCCAGGCCGGGGCTCGACCGCGCAGGAATGCACCGTCGACCGAGAACCGCCCGGCACCGGTGAACGCGAGCGCCAGCGCCGCGGCGCCGAGGACGGCGACGAACTCGTATCCGCCCTCTCCGACCCAGAGCCCGGCAGGCAGGTGCACGGCGACGAGCGCGACGATCATGTCGACCGCCAGCAGGATGCCGACCGGGCGCGTGAAGAGCCCGAGCATCAGCAGCAGTCCGCCGATGAGTTCGACGAATGCGACGACCGGCGCCGCGATCTCGGGGAGGGGGATCCCCATGCCCGCGAAGCTGCCGATCGTTCCGGGGAGCGTGAACTCGAAGATCTTCTGCGCGCCGTGCGCGGCGAAGATCGCACCGACGACCACGCGCAGGACGAGGAGTCCCAGCGACGGGGCGGCGGAGGAGGCTTTGGTGTTCGTCATGAGGAGTTCTTCCTTCGTGGCAGGACACCCGCGCGCCAGGCGCGGAGCAGGGTCGTTCCCTGCCTCCACGCTAGGAAGCGCACTTTTCCATCTCCTGTGATCAGCCCCCGGCGAGGGCCCCGGTCAGCGGTGCGCGGCGACGACTTCGGCGACAGCGGTGCGCTCGGCTGCGGTCGGCTCGGCGATCGCCATGCGGCAGTAGGCGTCGACGACGTCGAGCACCCGGTACGCCTCTTTCATGCGGGCCATGTCTCCGCCGATCAGGGAGACGACATCGTCGACCGCGGCCTGGGCGGCGGCGATCGCCTCGGCGTCGCCCGATCGTCCGGCGTCGGCCAGGGCGCGGAACGGCTTGGGGGTGACGGACGAGACCCCTGACACGACGCCCTGTGCACCGGCATCGACGGCGGCGATGAGGTCGCGGTCGGCGCCGGTGTACAGCTCGAAGTCGGCGGGGACGACGGCGCGATACGCAGCGATCTCGTCGAGGGACAGCTCGCTGAGCTTCGCCCCCACGATGTTCGGCAGCGCAGCGAGGCGCACCAGCAGCTCTGGCGAGACGGTGTTGCCGCTGCGCGCCGGGTAGATGTACACGTACAGGCGCCCGTCGCCGACGGCATCCGACACCGCCTGGAAGTAGTCGAAGATCGCATCCTCGGTCGACTTCAGGTAGTACGGCGTGAGGGCGGCGAACTCGGTCACGCCGAGGCGCTTGGCGATCTCGACGAGCCGCACCGCCTCGAAGGTGCTCGGCTGGCCGACGTGCACGATGACGCGCATCCGGTCCTGCAGCTCCTCGACGGCGGCGGCGACGAGGGCCGTGAACTCGGCGACGTCGACGGCGGGGAACTCCCCGGTCGTGCCGAGGATGAAAGCCCCCTCGTTGCCCGAGTCGCCGACGAAGCGGAAGATCGCGCGCGATCCCTCGAGGTCGAGGCTGCCGTCGCGGCGGAACGCGGTCGGAACGGCGGTCAGGATGTCGTAGCGGGTCACTTCTCGGTCTCCTCGGAGTTCTTGCGGGACTTGCGGGCACGGCGCGTGGGCGCGTCGACGTTGCGGACGGTGGAGGTGAGCAGATCCGGCTGCGCGGCGAGCTCGTCGTGCGCCTTCTCGATCTGCTGGATGCTGTCGTCGTGCAGGATCGAGTCCGCGAGCGCCGCGCGCTCGGCGCGAGGTCTGCGGGCCGCACGGATCGCCGGCATCACGATCGAGAGCACGGCCAGCGCGAGCAGCACGATCGCGATGGGGCTGACGACCTCGAAGAACGGGCGCGTGGGAAGGATCGCCAGCGTGCGGGCGAGGTTCTCCTCGGCGAGCGGCCCGAGGAGGAGACCGAGCACGATGGGACCGGCGGGAACCTGCATGCGCTTGAGCAGCACGCCGATCACGCCGAAGACGAGCATGGTGACGACCGTCGAGAGGCTGTTCGAGGTGGCGTAGGTGCCGATGATGCAGAAGATGAGGATGCCGCTCCACAGGTACGGCTGCGGCACATCGAGGAGCTTCACCATGCCCTTCATGCGGATGAGGCTCAGCACCAGCGACAGGATCGTCGCGATCAGCATGATGCCGACGATGGAGACCACGAGGTCGGGGCGGTTGGTGAACAGCGTCGGCCCGGGGGTGATGCCCCAGATGATCATCGATCCGATCATCACGGCCATCACCGAGTCACCGGGGATGCCCAGGGCCATGGTGGTCGTCAGCGAGCCGCCGAGCGTGGCGCTGGATGCGGTGTCGCTGGCGGCGACGCCTTCGATGGATCCCTTGCCGAACATCTCGGGGTGCTTGGAGGCCTTGCGTGCGCGCTCCCAGCCGATGAGTCCGGCGATGTCGCCGCCCGCGGCGGGGATGAGGCCGACACCGAGACCCACCGCGCCACCGACCGCGGTCGCGCGGCCGCTCTGCTTCAGCTCGGCGCGGTTCGGCCACCAGCGGCCGAGGCTCGAGATCGGACGCACGGCCGACTTGCGGTACGTGAGGAGTTGATCGAACAGCTCGGCGATGCCGAAGAGTCCGATGATGACGGCGATGAAGTTCACGCCCTCGACGAGTTCGAGGACCCCGAAGGTGAAGCGCTGGTCGGCGGTCGCGGCGTAGGTCCCGACGCTGCCGAGCATGAGGCCGAAGAGTCCGGCGAGGATGCCCTTGAGCATCGACTTCGACGAGATGCCGATCATGATCGCGATGCCGAAGACGACGAGGGCGAACAGCTCGGGCGACTTGAAGTAGTCGCGGGCGAAGCTGGCGATCGGCACGGCGGCGACGGCGAAGAGCACGAGGGAGGCGAGGATGCCGACCGCCGAGACGATCGCGGAGATGGTCAGGGCGAGTCCTGCCCTCCCCTGCTTGGCCATCGGATATCCGTCGAGGGTGGTGGCGATGGATGCCGGAGTGCCGGGGGTGTTGATGAGGATCGACGGCACCCGGTCGCCGAAGTTCGCGGCGACGTAGATGGTCAGCAGCACCGCGAGGCCCTGCACGGGCTCGAGGGTCATCGTGAATCCGGCGGCGAGTGCGACGGCCATGGTCGCGGTGATGCCGGGGAAGGCTCCGACCATGAAGCCGAGCAGGAGGCCGACGAGCATGTAGAGCAGGATCGAGATGTCGAGGAGCGAGTTCAGCCCCTCCATGAGCGCGTTCACAGGGGAATCCTCAGGAGCATCCCGAACACGACGTAGACGAACGCCGCGACCGAGGCGGAATAGATGATGAGGCTCAGCCAGCGGCGGTGGCCGTAGAGGAGCATGAGGGCGGCCATCAGCAGGGCTGCGGCGACGGGGAAGACCTCGACGCGGTAGCCGAAGAGGATGACCGTTCCCAGCGACCACAGTGCGATGAAGGCACCGGTGATCACGAGGGTGGCGATGACGCGCAGGTAACCGCCGGGCTGGATGCGCTCGAGGTCTTCGCGGGTCGGGGCCGGGCGGGTGACCGCGACGGCGAGCAGCGCGATGGCGACGACCACCCCGGTGACTCCGATGACGAGCGGCCAGAAGCGGGCGTCGATCTGCCCGGGAGCGGCTTCGCGGCGCAGCGGGATCTGCGTCGAGAGGAAGAGGTAGCCGGAGGTGAACGCCAGGGCGACGACCGCGAACACGATCTCGAGGCGCCGGGATGCGGGTGCGCCCTGGTATTCGGTGTCGGGGGTGGACATCATGCTCCTTCTTTCGTCGAAGAGGAACGGCTGCGGGGGG
>NZ_JBLVOH010000037.1:0-6040 GCF_053543675.1 Microbacterium umsixpiens | reverse complement strand
GTCCTCTCAGTCGGGCCTTCTCAGCCCAGGAGGTCCTTGAACAGATCGAACTGCTCGTCGACGAACGTGGTCCATTCGGCGGAGTCGCGGTAGACGACCAGGTTCCCGGCATCGGCCTGGAACTTCTGGTAGCTGTCGGAGTCGACGGCCTCCTTGACCGCGGCCTCGAGGGTCGACTTCACGTCGTCGGGCAGGCCCTGGGGGGCGTAGATGCCGCCCCAGCCGCCGAAGACGACGTTTTCACCGATGGCCTCTTCGACCGTCTCGACGTCTTCCGCGTCGGGGTGGCGCTCGTCGTTCATGACGGCGAGGATGCGCACCGCGTCGCCCTGCGCCAGAGCCTCGCCGAGACCCGAGACGGCCGCGACGGTCTCACCCGAGGCGGCTGCGGCGACGGCCGTCGCTCCGCCGTCGTAGGGCACCGGGGTGAACTCGGCGTCGGTCGCACTGCCGAGTCCGATGGTCGCCGCCTCCCAGATGGAGCCGGCGCCGGAGTTGGCGACGGTGACCGCACCGGCCTTCGCCTGGGTGACGAGGTCTTCGAGGGTCTCGATGCCGCTGTTCGCGCCGACCGTGACGACGCCGGGGGCGAGCATGATCTGGCCGAGCAGGTCGAAGTCGTCCGGCATCACGTTCGCGCCCTGCGTGGTGTTGAGCATCGCGATCTCGACGGGGGCGAATCCGATGACGTAACCGTCGGGATCCTGTGCGCCCACGTACTCCATCGCGAGAGCGCCGGCGGCACCGGGCATGTTCTCCGGGATGACGCTGACGTCGAGGATCTTCTCGAGCTCGGTGGCGAGCGCGCGAGACGAGAGGTCGGACCCTCCGCCGGGGTTGGCCTGGATGATGAGTCGGATGTCGTTCTCGGGGAAGGCCGATCCGGCCTCTTCGCCCTCTTCGACCTTGGTGCAGGCCGAGACGATGAGAGCGGTGGCTGCGAGGGCGGCGATCGCGGCAGCCGCCCGGGTGATGCGCTTGCGGGGCATCTTTGCTCCTCTACGTGGGTCGACCTTGTTGTCGACCCCCTGAGGCTAGCAGTGTTGACTGTTAACAGTCAACACTGACGCAGCCTCTCGATCGACGGACGCTCGCGCTCAGGTGCGGTCGGCGATCTCGGCGAGCATGCGCTCGCGGGCGCCGTCGAGGTGCTCGGACAGCACCTTCGCGGCCTGCGCGGGCTTTCCGCTGCGCATCACGTCCATGAGCTTGACGTGGTCGCCGGACGACTCGTGCAGGTCTTCGTCGTGGTTGATCGTGACCTCGAGCAGCGCGGTGAAGGTCGGGAGGTACTGGTTCCAGGCGCCCTCCAGACGGGGGTGGTCGGCGAGGGCATAGATCTGCGAGTGGAATTCGAGGTCGGCGGCGACGAAGGCCGCGTGATCACCGGCGTCCGCGGCCTCTCCCATGCGCCCGACGGCCGCCGCCATCGCGGTCCACCGGGAGTCGTCCTCGACGCGCATCGCCCGGGAGAGCGCGAGCTGCTCGAGCGCACCGCGCAGGCTGTACAGCTGATCGACATCGTCATGGGTGAGACCGACGATGTAGACGCCGCGGGGGCGCTGCACTTCGACGAGCTTCTCGAAGCTCAGCTGGGTCAGAGCGTCGCGCACGGGTCCGCGGCTGACCGAGAACTCCTCGGCCAGCGCCTCCTCGGTGATGCGTTCGCCGGGGGCGAGTTCGCCGCGCACGATGCGCTGGCGCAGGACTCGGGCCACCTGCGCGCCGAGGGATTCTCCACGCTTCACGGACTGCGTCATGGTGACCTCCTGTTAACTGTTGACAGGATACACACCGCTCTCCACGCTCGGCTTTCGTTCGAGGGCATGTCAGGATGAGAAACGACCGGGAGGGCGGGAGATGTTCGACGAGCGAAGGCGTCAGGAAGCGCTCGAGGAACTGGGGATCCTCGATACACCGCGCGATGAGCGCGTGGATCGGGTGGCACGACTGGCCAAGGAGATGTTCGGGGTCCCCATGGTGAGCGTCTCGCTCCTGGACCGCGACCGCCAGTGGCGCAAGTCCGAGATCGGACTCGGCGGCGATGAAGCCCCGCGGCAGGATTCCTTCTGCGACTACACCGTCCGGCAGGATCGGACCGTGATCGTCGAGGATGCGCTCACGACCGAGGTCTTCGCCGACAACCCATTCGTGGTGGGCGATCCGCACCTCCGCTTCTATGCCGGGCACCCGCTGCATGCGCCCGGCGGCGAGCCCATCGGAACTCTGTGCGTGCTCGACACCGAACCGCACACGCTGTCCGACGCCCAGCAGGGTCTGCTGCGAGACCTGGCGTTCTGGGTGCAGACGGAGCTCGCGAACGATGCCGAGCTCGACCACGCGGCCGTGATCCAGAGTGCGCTGCGTCCGCATTCGCATCCGGTCGTTCCCGGGTACACCATCGCCGGAGGTGCGGCGTCACGCGGCCGGCTTGCTGGCGACTTCTACGACCTCGGCATGCATGACGGCGCGCTGCGCGTGACCCTCGCCGACGCGATGGGCAAGGGCACAGGGCCGGCCCTCATCGCAGCGAGTGTCCGCGCTTCTCTGCGCACGGCTCCCGGACGCTCACTGGCGGCGGCGATCGCCGACGCCGACCGTCTGCTCGAGGAGGATCTTGCCGACACGGCGATGTTCGTCACAGCGGTGCACGCGGAACTCCGACCGGAGACCGGAGACCTCGAGCTGATCGACGCCGGCCACAGTCTCGCCTTCATCCTGCGCGCGGACGGCTCATGGGAGCACCTGCGCTCGACGAGCCTGCCGCTGGGAATGGGGATGGGGCTGCAGCCGCCCGAGATCCGCGAACCGCGGTTCGCCCACCTCGACCCCGGCGATGCGTTCGTGTGCTGCAGCGACGGACTGCTCGACGTGCTCGACGCCGACGACCCGTTCGCGCACGTCTACCGCGTGCTGACGACGCTAGGACCCGATGGCGCCATTCGCGAGGCTCTGCGGCTGGCCGACGACGATCGCGCCACCGACGACATCACCGTGGTCGTGGTGAGGCGTGACCGATGACCGTGCGCTTCGCAGTGATCCGCATCCTCGCGGTGCTGTCGGTGCTGCTGGGCGTGAACTACGTCGCCTGGCGCTGGCTCGAATCGGTGAACTGGTCCGCCTGGTGGATCGCGGTCCCGCTGGTTCTGGCCGAGACGTACAGCCTGATCGACACCATCCTCTTCTCTTCGACGATGTGGAAGGCCCGTACCAGGCCGACGCCGACGTCGCCGCCTGAGGGCACCGTCGACGTCTTCATCGCCACCTATGACGAACCGATCGAATTGGTGATGACCACGGCCCGCGCCGCCGCGCGGATCGCGTATCCGCACACGACGTGGGTACTCGACGACGGCTCCCGTCCCGAGCTCGAGGCCGCGGCGCGGGAAGCGGGAGTCGGATATCTCACGCGCTCCGCCGACTGGGCGGGTAAGCCACGGCACGCGAAGGCCGGCAACCTCAACAACGCGCTCTTCGAGACGGACGGGGAGTTCCTGCTGATCCTGGACGCCGATCAGATCCCCGACCCGTTGATCCTCCACCGCACCCTCGGCTACTTCGCCGACGATGAGGAGGTCGCCGTCGTCCAGACCCCGCAGTGGTTCGTGAACGTCGACGAAGCGGATCCGCTCGGCAGCCAGGCGCCGCTGTTCTACGGGCCGATCCAGCAGGGCAAGGACGGGTGGAACGCCGCGTTCTTCTGCGGATCGAATGCAGTTCTCCGTCGTGAAGCGCTGATGCAGCTCGGCATCATCGGCTACGTACGAGAGGTCACCGATTCGGCGGGCAAGGCGCTGCGGACGGCCGAGATCATGATCGACAAGGAGATGCGGGAGTCGTCGAGTGCCGAACTGTCGCGCGAGCTCTCCGTCCTCCAGATCGCCATCCGTCGCGGAATCCGCGATCTCGCAGCCGGCGTGCCCGTCGCCGACGTGGCGGACGAGGTCGGCGGGGCTGTCGAACGTGCCTCGCGCATCCTGGTGGCACAGGATCTGGCCGGGATCCGGGCCGACCTGGAGGAGCTGGGCGCGCTGCCCATCGCGCAGGATGCGGAGCTCGATGCCGTGATCGTCGACGAGGCGGGGCTCGCCGCTCTCGCCGAGTCCGATCTCTCTCCGATCACCGCTCTGGATGCCGTACGGGGGCTGCTCGACGCGCTTCGTCTGGACCGGGGCGAGGAAGCTCAGCCGATCCTGCCGCTGGCGACCATCTCCGTGACGGAGGACATGGCGACCGCAATGCAGCTGCACGCTCTCGGGTGGCGCAGCGTGTACCACCACGAGATCCTCGCCAAGGGACTCGCACCGGAGGATCTGCGCACCATGCTCACACAGCGTCTGCGCTGGGCGCAGGGCACGCTGCAGGTGATGCTGCGCGACAATCCACTGGTCAAGCGGGGGCTTTCGTTCGGTCAGCGGTTGATGTACTTCGCCACGATGTGGAGCTACCTCTCGGGGTTCGCCGCGATCGCGTACCTCGCCGCGCCGGTGATCTACCTGGTGTTCGGCGTGCTGCCGGTCACCGCGTGGTCTGTCGACTTCTTTGCGCGGTTCCTGCCCTATTTCCTCGTGAACCAGCTGCTGTTCCTCGTGGTCGCGAAGGGGGTGCGCACGTGGCGGGGCCAGCAGTACTCGCTCGCCCTGTTCCCGGTGTGGATACGCGCGTGCGTGACGGCTTTCGCCAACGTCGTCTTCCATCGCCCGCTCGCTTTCGCCGTCACCCGCAAGGATGGTCGCGATCCGCGGGGTGTGCCCTGGCGTGAGATCTGGCCGCAGCTGACCGCCATCGCCGTCCTGAGCGTGGCGCTCGTGATCGGCGTGACGCGGGTCCTACTGGGAACGGCCGACGGGGTCGGCACCCTCGTGAACACGGTCTGGGTCGTGTACGACCTCGTGGTCCTCAGCGTCATCATCCAGGCGGCCCGCTACCGCGGCCCGGCCGCCGTCCTGCTCGAGAAGGAGTCCCATGGAACTGTCCACTGACACCCGCGACGGGTACGCCGTGATCGCGCTCTCCGGGCGCCTCACCGCATCCGGAGCACCCCTGCTCCGCAACGCGGTCGGCGACCTGGTGACGGCCGGCGAGCCGCACATCGTGATCGACATGGCGGAGCTCGCCTTCGTCGATTCCTCCGGCCTCGGCGCTCTGGTCGGCGGTCTGAAGAGCGCGAGGGTCGCCGGCGGGGACTTGCGCATCGCCGCCGTGCCCGAGGCGGTGCGAACGGTCCTGCGGCTGACGAACCTGGATCGTGTGCTCCGTGACTACCCGACGCCCGAATCGGCGTTCGATGCCCGGTGAAGCCCGCGCCCGCGTGAGCGGACCCGCCGGGCTGGCGACGGTCGACGAGATCCTCGACACTCTCGAACGGTTGTGGTCGGATGCGCCGGGCTTACCGGCCGAGGACCGCACGGTGTTCGCCCTCGCGGTCAGCGAGATCGCGACCAACATGGTGCAGCACGGAGAGGTCACTGCCGCAGTGACGCTCTCCGTGGACCTCAGCCTCTCCTCCGACGAGCTGCGCGCCACACTGGTGGACACGGCTCCGCCCGCCTCGATCGACTGGCACGGTGTCGCGATGCCCGACGTGGACAGCGAGAGCGGCCGCGGGCTGGCTCTGGCGCGCGAAGTGCTCGATGGGTTCGTCCACACCTACGATGACCGCGGCAACACCTGGGTGCTGGTGCGCCGCGTCGGCATCAGCCGCTGAGTCGCGGGCAAGCGGGCGCGCCGACGCGCGGTATGTGGACTAGGCGCTCCCGCGCGGGTCCCAGAGCACGACCTCGGTCGAGCGACGGATGCGGCGGCCGGTCGGCATCGGGACGACCCCCGCGGAGCCGGCGGCGAACACGCGCACGCCGGGACGATTCTCGCGCTCGGTGCGCAGCGCGCCCTCGAGCACGGCGATGCGATCGCGCAGCATCCGGTTCTCGTCTTCGAGGTCCAGCAGGCGCGCGATCGCGGGAAGGCTCACGCCTTCGGAGGAGAGCTGGGCGACCTCGCGCAGCTGCTCGATGTTGCGAGGGGAATAGCGGCGGGAGCC
>NZ_JBLVOH010000036.1:19607-22248 GCF_053543675.1 Microbacterium umsixpiens | reverse complement strand
ACCGCGCCCCCCGGCACCGACTCGCCCGTCCACACGTCGACCCAGTCACCGGGCGGCAGATACACCGGCCACTCCACGGCGCCGGGCTCGAGGACCGGCGCGACGAGCAGTTCGTCCCCCAGCATCCACTGGAGTGGATACTCCCACACCTGCGCGTCGGCGGGGTGGTCGAAATAGAGCGGTCGCATCAGGGGCCGGCTCGTGCGGATCGACGCTCGCGCCTGCTCCGCCAGATACGGCACGAGGCGTTCGCGCAGGTGCACGAGCGCGCGCACCTCGGCGATCACCGAGTGGTCTCCGGTGCGCTCGGCGATGTTCCAGGGCGTGCGGTCGCGCGACGGGAGACGGTGGTGGTTGAACTCGGAGTGGTACTGCATGATCGGCACGAAGACGCTGGCCGACATCGCCCGCACGTACAGCTCGGGGTCCGGGATGTCGCCTGAGAACCCGGCGATGTCCCAGCCCCAGTAGAGGATGCCGCTGGCGGCGGCCGAGAGCCCGGCGAACATCGACCAGCGGAAGGCCTCCCAGGTGGAGTTCTCGTCGCCGGCCCAGAACGCGCCGTGCGCCTGGGACCCCGTGAAACCGGCACGGCTGAATGTCACCGGCGCCTTTCCGGCTGAGGTGAGCAGCCGCCCGTATGCCGCGGCGTACGCCACCGGGAAGAGGTTGTTCGACTCATCGCCGTGGCTGCCGTCGAGATAGCGCAGGTCCGCACCCCAGGCGTGCTCGCCGCCGTCGGTCTTGAACCCGTCGACGCCGACCTCTTCCACGAGGTAGCGGCGCTTCTCGGTCCACCAGTGCGCGGCGCGCTCATCGGTCAGGTCCGGCATGAGGCCGAGGGGGAACCACCAACCGCGGTTGCGGTACGGGCGCAGCGAGCCGTCAGGGGCGACCTCCTTGATCAGCACGTCCTCCCGGATCGCGGCGTCCGCGTCGGCGCGCGCCTGCCCCTGCGGGTGCGGGCGCATCTTCATGAGCGGGATCTGCCACAGGTGCACGCGGATGTCCTGCGCGTGCAGCCGGTCGACCATCCCCTTCGGGTCGGTCCACGCGCCCTCGGCAGGGAACGAGAAGTCCGCCAGACGGAGAGGCCCGCCGTCGGTGCGCACGTCGTACTGCGCGTCGCGGAACGCCGTGAACGTGCTCTCGTCGCTCCAGGCCTCGATCACGACCGAGCCGACCGGGATGTCGTGCTCGCGGTGCAGATCCATCTGCCGCTCGACCTCGGCCTGCGTGTTCCATTCGTTGCCGCTCGCCCACAGCCGGAACACCCAGTCCGGGAGCTCCGTGGGGTGTCCGACCTCGTCGAGGAATGCATCGAGCACCTGGGTCGGGGTGCCCGCGTACAGAGCGAGATCGAGAGCCTCGGCATCGGTGCGGGCGTCGGTCTCCGTCTCGATGACGAGTCGCGTCGCGTCCGATGCGCCGAGGTCGAACCACACTCGCCGCGAGGTGCGCACGTGCAGACCCCAGCCGCTGCCGCCCACGATGTGTGCGAACGGCATGGGCAGGTAGGTCCGACGGTGGGCGCCTTGGCTCTTGTACTGCTCGAAGACCATGGAGTCGAGGCGTTCGCCACGGTGGTCCAGGGCATCGAAGCGCTCGCCCAGACCGGTCACGTGCTCACCGGCGGTCAGCGGCAGGACGAAGCGCACGCGCAGGATCCGCTCGCCGTCGTCCAGAACCTCGATCTCCGACGGTCGCGCGGCGACGGACGGAGAGCCGCTCACGCGTACCGTGTCGGAGGCGCCGGGCCGCCAGGGCGCGACTCGGCAGTCGAACCAGCGCGTGGTCTCTGCGGAGTCACCGGGGCGCAGAGCGGTGAAACGGTAGCGCAGCGTCGTCCCGGGCGCGACGGCCGGCAGAGTCAGCTCCCACCCTCCGGCTGCTCGATCCTGTCGGGCCTGCGCAGACGCCAGGTGGCCGCCGTCGACGGCCTGTCCCCGCGACGAGCGGGCTACGGGCGAGAGGGGGTGCCGCTCGGAGCGCATGCCGTCGGCATCCCGGACCTCGAGCTCGACCTCGACCGATTCGGCGTCGGCGGAGGTCCGCACACCGAGGCGCAGGGGCGCGCCGGCGATCGGATGCACGGGGGAGCGCTGCTCGGTGTCGTCGGAGTACGGATGACCGGACCCGGCCGGGCGGTGGCGGATCATGCGACGACCTCCCCGAGCTCGACGGCGAGGCGCAGCAGCATCGCATGGCTCCACAGCAGCGGTGTCGCCACGGTTCCCCACCGGTCGATCCACTCCTGACGGAACGACGGGTCGAGCAGGTGGTCGTCGACCTGCTCCGGGAGCATCCGTGCGGCGGTCGCCGTGCTCGCCGCCCACTCGAGTGAGCGCCGCGCGCCGTCGCGGTCTCCGGTCGCGGCCTGCGCGAGCCCGAGGAAGCAGGTCAGCAGCGGCCACTGTCCGCCGCCGAAGAAGGTGTCGGCGCGGAAGCGGTGCACGCCGCCGTCGACCGAGAGCTCGCGCTCGATGGCCCCGACCGTGCCCGCCGCGAGGGGGTCAGCGGCCGGGATCACCCCGAGCGGGGCGATCAGCGAGCTGAGGCTGCCGTCGACCACGTCGTCGCCGATCCACTTCACCAGGTGCCCGTCGGCCGTGCCGTCATGGCGCAGCATCCGGTCGATCGC
>NZ_JBLVOH010000036.1:18865-19510 GCF_053543675.1 Microbacterium umsixpiens | reverse complement strand
GCGGACCGCAGGCGCTCGCCCTCGATCAGCCCGCCGGATGCCGCCGCGGAGAGCCCCGCCGCGATGCAGCCCAGCGTCGAGACGTGCACGTGCTCGGAGTGCTCCTCCCACCAGTCGAAGCAGGGCCGCTGCCAGGAGCTGACGAGGTAGTCGACCGTGAGCTCGGCCGCGCGGCGCCAGCGCTGCGCGTCGAGGCCGTGCCGCTGGGCGTGGGCCACAGCGGCCCAGAGCCAGGTTCCGTAGCCGTCGAGCTGGAAGTCCCACCAGTCGTCGTCGCCGAGGTCGCCGGCGATCGTGAAGCGAGCGGGCAGCATCCGGTCGTCGGGCAACGGCCGCCCGGATCGAGCCCCCGCGACGATCTCCTCGATCGTGCTCTCATGCCGGATCAGCACGTCCGAGCACCAGTCGAAGAACGCGGTCGCGGACTCGACCGCCCCCGCCGCCGAGACGCCGTCGGCGATGAACGCGCCGTCGCGGAACCAGCAGTATCCGCGGTATGCGGAGAAGTCCGGGCTGGCGGGATAGGCGCCGTTCGGCTCCTGCAGGGAGGTGATCACGGATCGCGAGTGCGCGAGGAGGGCACCGAGGTCGGTGTGCACGGGGGACGTCATCGGGGGAACTCCTGGGGTCAGAGGGGCGGGGCGG
>NZ_JBLVOH010000036.1:14822-18818 GCF_053543675.1 Microbacterium umsixpiens | reverse complement strand
GGGGTGGTGTGGCGTCAGCCGAGCAGCGCGTTGACGCGCTCTTCCGCGGAGTCGAGTGCCTCCTGGACGCTCTTGCGCCCCGCGGCGGCCTCGGTGAGCTCTTCGCTCACGATGTCTTGCATCTCGGTCTGGCCCTCCCCGATCGACGGCGCGAGAGCGACCTGCTCCAGCGAGTCGAAGACGGCCTGACGGTTCGCCGGGTCGCCCTTGTCGAGGTAGGCGTCGAGCTGGCTCTCGTCGGCGATCGGCGGCAGCTCCCACCCGCTGTCCAGCCGCACGTCGACCATGGTCTTCGAGCTGGTCAGGAACTCCGCGAAGCGCTGGGCGGCATCCGCGTTCTTCGTGCCGGCCGACACCGCGACGCCGTTCGAGAACAGTGCGCTCGCGGCCGTGGTGTCACCCGGCTCGACCGCGATGTCCCACGCGAAGCCGGCGTCGGCGAGGCCGCCGAACATCCAGATTCCCGTGTGCCACATGGCGAGCTTGCCCTCGGCGAACAGTCCACTGTCGAAGTCGGGGGTGCCTGCACCCTGCTCGGCCGTCGGCATCGTGGTGCCGCTCTTGCCGACCAGCCACTCGGCGGCCGCGAGGCCCTCGGGTGAGTTGAACGCTGCGGCCGAGCCGTCCTCGTTCAGGAAGTCGCCACCGGCCTGAGCCACGGCCTTGTAGTACTCGTGGTAGCTGATCGGCTGGTAGTCGCCCCAGACGCCGGCTCCGGCATCCGTCAGCTTCTCCGCGGCGGCCTGCTCGTCTGCCCAGGTCCAGTCGGAGGTCGGATACTCGATGCCGGCGGCGTCGAACAGGTCGGCGTTGTAGAACAGCACGACGTTCGAGAACGAGCTCGGCAGAGCGTACTGCGTGCCGTCCGTGGCGTAGGCGTCGGCGAGGGATGCCTGGTACAGGTCGGTGTCGACGCCGTCCAGAGGAGCGAGCACGCCGTTGGCCTGGTAGGCCGCGTAGTTCGCGAACTCGATGTCGAAGACATCCGACACCGTGCCGCCGGCGAGGTCGGTCTGCAACGCCGTGAAGTAGTCCGCGTACGGGAGGGTCGTGACGTCGACCTTCACATCGGGGTTCTCCTTCTCGAACGCCTTCACGATGGTGGCGAGGTTCTCCTCGTTCCCGCCGTTGGAGATGAAGTTCGAGTAGGTGATGGTGACCTTGTCGCCGTCGCCGGAGGCTTCCGTGCCTCCGGACGAGCAACCGGCGAGCGTCAGTCCGACGACCGCGAGGGCGGCGACGGTGCCGACCGGGGTCCATGCTGTGCGTGACATGGTGGGTGTTCTCCTTCTCATCGGGTGGTGCGTGATCGGGTGGTGCAGATGGTGCAGGCGCTGCGGGTCACTTGATCCCGGAGCTGGCGACGCCCTGGATGACATATCGCTGGGCGAAGACGTAGATGGCGAGCATGGGGAGGATCGAGACGACCGAGCCCGCCATCATCACGTCCCACTGCGTCGTGTACTGGCCCTGGAGTCCGGCGAGCGCGAGGGGCAGCGTCTGCAGCTCGGCGGAGCGCAGGATGATCAGCGGCCAGAGGAAGCTGTTCCAGCTGCTCATGAACGCGAACACGGTGAGTGTGGCGATCGTCGGGCCGACGAGCGGCAGCACGATCGTGCCGAAGATGCGGAAGTGCCCGGCGCCGTCGAGCGTGGCGGCCTCGTCGAGTTCGCGCGGCACCGAGTTCATCGCCTGCCGGAGCAGGAACACCCCGAAGGCGCTCGCCACGCTCGGCAGCAGCACGCCGAGGTAGGTGTCGACGAGCTGGAGATCGCGCATCTGCACGAACAGGGGCACGATCAGCACCTGGATCGGGATCATCATGGTCGCGAGGTACACCGCGAAAACCGCGTCCCGCCCGGGGAAGGGCATCCGGCTGAACACGTAGGCGGCCATCGAGCTCGTCAGGAGCTGCAGCAGCGTGGTGACGACGGCGAGGACCAGTGAGTTGAGCACCACGCGAGCGAACGGCGTGTTCGCGAAGAGCTCGGTATAGGCCGAGAACGAGGGGTTCTCCGGGATCAGGGGAGGGGTGGAGGAGAGCCCGGCCCCGGGGGAGATCGAGGTCACGATCGTCCACAGGAACGGGAAGAACATGAGCAGTGCCCCGACCACGACGACGGCCGTCAGGGCGATCGTGCCCAGGCGCTTACGCATAGTTCACCCACTTCTTCTGGCCGCGGATCTGCACGATCGTGACGATCAGCACGAGGAGGAACAGCATCCAGGAGAGAGCGGATGCCTCCCCGGCACGCCCGTATCGGAAGGTGAGGTCGTAGATCTGCTGCACCACGACCGTGCTCGCGCCGGCCGGTCCACCTCCGGTCATCGCATACACCTGGTCGAACACCTGGAAGCCGTTGATGAGCGAGATCACGATGACGAAGAACGTCGACGGCGACAGCATCGGCATGGTGACGCTCACGAGCCGACGCCAAGGGCCGGCGCCATCGACGCGGGCGGCTTCGTAGAGGTCGGCGGGGATGGCCTGGAGTCCGGCGAGCAGGATGATCATCACGAAGCCGAGGTCCTTCCACGCCGACGCGATGATGATCGAGGGCATCGCCCACGCCGGGTCCGTCCACCATCCCGGTCCGTCGATGCCGACGAGGCCGAGGACGAAGTTCACGATGCCGATGTCGGGGTTGAGCAGCCAGCGCCAGACGAGCGCCACGACGATCCAGCTGGTCACGACGGGCAAGAAGTAGACGCCGCGGAGCAGGTTGCGTGCGGGGATGCGGCTGTTCAGGGCCAGTGCAAGGGCGAGGCCGCCGAAGTAGACGAGCGGCAGGTACCCGACCAGGTAGTAGAGCGTGTTGAGGAAGGCGCGGTGCGTCGCCGGATCCTGAACGAGCTTGACGTAGTTGTCGAAGCCGACCCACTGCATCGGCGACAGCAGGTTCCAGCTGTGCAGGCTCGTCCATAATGCGCCCACCATGGGGTAGAGCGTGAACATGACGAGCGGGAGGGCGCTGGGGAGCAGGAAGATCAGCACGGTGATCGCGTACCGCGCTCGCCGGGAGCGGCGTCCGCGTGCGGGAGGACGTGGTGTCGTCGGTGGGGCCTTCACGGCCGGAGGGGACTCGACCGCGGTCATCAGCGGGCTGCTCCCTGGGACCCGTCGCGCGGGGAGGGCTCGGTCAGGCGTTCGCGCACCAGTCGGCCCTGCTCGCCGGTGCGGCCGGCCGCGTCGAACGGTGTCGCGAGCACGAGGCTCGCCGCACCCTGCGCCCACCGGTCGTCCTGCCAGGTCTCGACGGCGACCGGAACGCCGCGCTTGCGGGGCATGAGGCCGGAACGGAGGGCGGGTTCGAAGCCGTAGGACCAGTGGTTCCACGCCTCGACGCCTTCGCCGAGGAGGATGACGATCTCGGGGTCGATCGTGTTGACGATGCCGGCGAGTGCCCGTCCCAGCAGGTGTCCGGCATGCGAGAACGCCTCCTGGGCGGCGGTGTCGCCCTCGTTCGCGCGGCCCTGCAGGGTACGCATGCCGGCGGCCTCGCCGATGATCCCCCGCTCGCGAGCGGCGGTCACCAGGGCGTCCTCGCCGATCAGCGACTCGAGGCAGCCGTCGGCGCCGCAGGCGCAGCGAGGACCGTCCTCCTGTGTCGGGAGGTGGCCGATCTCGCCGGCCCCTCCGCCATGGCCCCGCAGCACGGCGCCATCGGCGATGATGCCCGCGCCCACGCCCGTGCCGATGGTGACGACGAGCACGTTGTCGTGTCCTCGGGCCTGACCGTGGAGCAGTTCGGCCATCGCGAGCGCGTTGACGTTGTTCTCGACGAGCACGGGGAGCGACAACTCGCGGCGGAGCACGTCGCCGAGCGGTACGTGGCTCCAGCCCAGCTGCGTCGAGTCGACGTTGCCGAGACTCTGGTCGTCCACATCTCCCGGCACACCGACGCCGACTCCGAGGAGAGGGCGGTCGCTGCCGCCGGCGATGAAGGCGCGCAGCAGGGTGGCGAGGGTGGGAATCGCCGTCGCGGCCGCCGCATC
>NZ_JBLVOH010000036.1:13138-14802 GCF_053543675.1 Microbacterium umsixpiens | reverse complement strand
GCGGACGACGGTGCCGTCGATGCCGACCTCGACCACGGTGACGTGGTCCGCGGCGACCTTCACTCCGATGACGCGGCCGGCGTCGGCGACGAGTCCGAGCAGTCGTGCGGGACGCCCGCCCTGCGAGGGGCTGTGGTCGAGCTCGACGAGCAGCCCGTCGGCGATCAGCTGCTTGGTGATCTGGGTGACCAGTGCCGGCGACACGCTCAGCAGCCGCGCGAGGCTTGCTCGCGAGGTGGGGCCGAGCGCGCCGACCTGGGCGAGGACGGCGGAGCGCATGATGTCGGACCGTGCCGAGGACTGAGTCACTGGAACCCCTTTGTTTAGGACTAAATGAACTATAGAAACAAGTCCCGGGGTGTGTCAATGCCGACGTGTCCCGTTGACGCGCGCCGCGGCGGAGCGCGCCAGAACGGCGCGAAGCAGAACGGCGACCGCCAGGATCGCAGACCTCGCTCCGATTGCTGCCCGACGAGGTCGGACGCCTCAGTCTGCGCCGCTCAGCCGAGCTCGGACGGGTGGGTGAGCCGCCACCACTCGGACGGTGCGTCGACACTCCCCTTGATCGCGACCGGGGCGGTGACGGTGTGCGGTCCGGCGGTCCAGGTGACGCTGCCGACGACCGAGCCGTCGCGGTAGGTCGGCGGGGTGTCGATGTCCATCGTCGCGACGATCGGGGTGTCCGACCAGGTGAAGATCGCCGCATCCTCGCCGATGACCAGCTGCGCGGTGGAGCCCCAGGGCGTCGAGATCGTGCCGACCTCCTGTCCGGTTGTCGCGACCGGCACCTCATGGAAGCCGGTACGGATGCTGTCCAGGGTCGCGAGCACGCTGCCGTTCACGGACTCGCGCGTCGGTCCTCCGAGGATGACACCGGTCACCGCGAGCGGTTCGGCGGTGCCCACGACGAGAGTCGCGGTGTACAGCAGGCTGTACGTGCCGTGGCCCAGGGTGCCCGTCTTCAGCCCCGTGATCCCGCTCGTTCCGAGCAGGCCGTTGGTGTTGTGCAGCTGGCCGGCGCCGGGGAGGGAGATCGATGAGGTCGCGACGATCTGAGCGATGGTCGGATTCGCCGCGGCCAGCTTCCCGATGGCCAGGAGGTCGGCAGTCGTGCTCGTATTGCGCGGGCTGATGCCGGTGGGCTCGGTGATCGTGGTGCCCGTCAAGCCGTGGGCGGAGAGCCAATCGCGAGTCGCGCCGAGGAACGCGTTCTGCGATCCGAAGATCCGGGATGACAGTGCCTCGGCGTAGTTGCTCGCCGACGGGATCAGCATGGTCGCGAGGGCATCGTGCAGCGACATCGACGTGCCCGTGGGCATGGGGGCGATGGTCGCGCCCTGCACGTAGTACCTGTCGTAGAGGTCGTGGTCGGCCTTGCTGAAGGTGATCGTGGGCCCGGGGTCGTCGGCGGAGGCGAGTGGGACGGCGTCGAGGATGACCAGTGCGGTGATGAGCTTGGTGATGCTCGCGATGGGGAGCGGATCGCCGGTCCCGCTCGACGACCAGATTCCGCTCGCCCCCGCACCCAGGTATTCGTCCGCGCCGGAGATGCTGATCGCCGAGGCGGACGCGGGAACCGCGGCGAGGGCCGCAGCGCCGCCGACCGGGACCGGCGGTACCTGTGTGGTCACCGCCGGCGGGTTCACCGGCGCGGTGAGAGCCCA
>NZ_JBLVOH010000036.1:8892-13118 GCF_053543675.1 Microbacterium umsixpiens | reverse complement strand
CGACGTATCCTCCGGTCGCAGCCAGCAGGAGCACCACGCAGACCGCGGTGATGATGAGTCCCCGGCGTCGGCGTCGCCTGTGGGCCTCCGGATCGAGATCACGAGGGGAGGCGAACTCCTGCTCGCGGGTCATCAAATCCGCGAAGTCGGAGAGATCGTCCGTCGGTTGATTCGGCGCGGTCAACGACAGGGCCCGTCACCGAGGGCGTACGGCATGAGCACGAGGTACCTCCATGAAAGTCCGCTCCGACCTCGAGGCAGAGCCCTTCCGAGGAACCATATGGTCATCATGGCCGACATCCGACACCCCCGCCATCGGCCATTCGGGGGACACGCGCTCACGCGCGCCGCACCGGCCGCGGAGATCCGCACTTCCGTCGGCCGTATTGCGGCAGAAGGCCGACGGAAGCGCGTTTCTCCGACGGGAGCGCGACCCCCGCAGCTGAGCCGAGCCCGCGGTCTAGCCGAGGAACTCCCGCGCTGCGGCCGACAGTGCCGTCACGCCGACCTCGATCGTCGGGTGGATCTCGGGGGCGAAGAAGGGGGAGTGGTTGGTCGGGATGTCCTTCTCCAGGCGCCCGGCCGCGCTCGCCTCCGCGAAACGGACCGGGTCGATGCCGCCCCAGAACCAGAACACCAGCGGCGCCCCGGCATCCCGCGCGAACCACGAGACGTCCTCGCTGCCGGTGAACATGCCGGGGTCGATGACCGATGCCTCGCCGAGGGCACGCTGCAGAGCTGCGGTCACCCGCGCCGTGGCATCCTCGTCGTTGATCGTGGCCGGCAGGGTGTGGTCGGTGCGGATCTCGGGCTCCCGCTCGGCGCCGGATGCCGCGGCCTCGGCCCGCACGATGCGCTCGACGCTCGAGAGCACCTTCTCGCGCGCCTCTTCGTTCGGGTAGCGCAGGCTGAGCTCGAGCTTCGCCTCCGCGGGGATGATGTTGTTCTTGAGTCCGGCGTGGATCGAGCCGACCGTCACGACGGCCACGCCCTGCGGGTCGATCTCGCGTGAGGTGATGGTCTGTAGACGCATCACGGTCGCCGCGGCCATGACCACCGGGTCGATGGTGGCGTGCGGGCGGGAACCGTGGCCGCCGCGCCCGTGCAGCGTCACGGTCAGGCCGTCGGATGCCGCCATCTGGGTGCCGCTGCGCACGCCGATGATGCCGGCGGGCAGCGGGGTCACGTGCTGTCCGAGCACGATGTCGGGCTTCGGGTAGCGGTCGAGGATGCCGGCGTCGAGCATCGCCCGCGCACCCGCGCCGTACTCCTCGGCCGGCTGGATCACCACGACGAGAGTGCCCGACCACTGGTCGCGTTCGGCGACGAGCTTCTCGACGGCGCCGATCATGGCGGTGACGTGCATGTCGTGGCCACAGGCGTGCATGACCGGAACCGTCGTCCCCGCAGGGTCGACGCCGTGTGCGGTGCTGGCGTAGGCGAGCCCGGTCTGCTCCTCGACCGGCAGCGCGTCCATGTCGGCGCGCGCCCACACGACCGGCCCGTCGCCGTTGCGCAGCACGCCGATGACGCCGGTGACGCCCACACCTTCTTCGACCTCGAGACCGAGATCGCGCAGGTGCTGGGCGGCGATGCCGGCGGTGCGCGTCTCCTGGAACGAGAGCTCCGGATGCTGATGCAGGTCGATGTACAGCGCTTCGAGGTCGATCGTCATGGCCCGAGCCTAGCGGTGGCGCCCGGTGGGATCAGGGGTGGCTGTACGTCGACAGCTCGGGCCCGGGATGCAGCACCGCGTTCACGATCGCCCGGATCGCGAACTCGCTCGCCCCGCCCAGCTCGACGGTCCCCGGGTGGAGGAGCCACTGCAGCTGCAGCCCGTCCATCACCGCGAGGATCGCGGCCGCCGCGTCGGCGATCGTGTCGGGATCGCGCACGCCCTCCTGGGCGCACAGCTCGTGGAAGGCGGCGGTGACCTCGCGCCGAAGCGTCGTGTACCGGTCCTCGAAGTACTCGCGTCCGGGGTGGTCGTCGGTCACGGATTCCGACGAGAGCACGGTGTACGCCTGCACGATGCCGGGGCGCCGCTCGTTCGCGTACGCCGTGCGCACCAGGTGCAGGAAGAGCTCGGGGCCGCCGGGGATGTGCTTCTCGGCGAGTTCGGCGACGTCTGTCTGGTCGCGGTACGAGAGCACCTCGAGCAGCAGCTTCTGCTTCGACCCGAAGTGATGGAGCACCCCGGCATGGGTGATCCCGACCTGGTCGGCGACGTCGGCGAGGGTGCCGTTGGTCGAGCCCTTGTTGCCGAAGATCTCGACCGCCGCCTTGAGGATCTGCTCGCGTTTCGCGAGGGTCGCCGGGCGCACGCGGACGGTCTGGTCACTGTCTGCCATCGCGGCCTCCTCTCTCTCGCAAGCCGTGCTTGCGATCCAACTTACTCCTCGGTAACCTCACGGAAGCTTACTTTCTCGACAGTAAGCAAATCACGACGGCCGGCGGACCCCCATCCACCGGCGACACAGCACAACGACCGTGCCCAAGGAGAAGCAATGAAGCTCAGAAAGTCTCTGATCGCGGCGACCGCGATCACCGCCCTCGGTATCTCGGCCCTCGCCGGATGCTCCGCCGGAGGGAACGACGACTCCGGCAGTGCTGCCGGCGGCGCCGCCCTCACGATCGCGAAGCCCGACGGCGCGATCACCACCGAATCCAACAACCCGTTCGTCGGCGACTCGTCCGCCTCGAAGTACGGCTACGGCAAGGTGATCTTCGAGACCCTCGCCCTCGTGAACCAGACCGGCGACCGCGGAGTCACCCCCTGGCTCGCCGAGAGCATCGAGTGGAACGACGACTACACCGTCCTCACGGTCGTGCCGCGCAAGGACGTCACCTGGAGCGACGGCGAGCCGTTCACCGCCGACGACATCGTCTACTCGTACGAGCTCGCCTCCACGCCCGCGCTGGACACGGCCGGCCTCCAGCTCGACAGCGCCGTGGTCGAGGGCGACAACGTCGTGCTGACCTTCGCCGCGTCGAAGTACGTCAATCAGGCCCGCGCCCTGCACGTGCCGATCGTTCCGAAGCACATCTGGGAGAACCTCGACGACCCGGCCACGAACCCCGTCAAGGGCGACGACCTGGTCGGCACCGGTCCCTACGTGCTGTCGAACTGGTCGACCGAGTCGGTCACCCTCGACGCCCGCGACGACTACTGGGGCGGCGACCTCTCGGTGCCCCAGCTGCACTACGTCTCGTACGGCGACAACACCGCGCTGACCACCGCTCTCGCCAACGGCGACGCCGACTGGGCACAGGCGTTCATCCCGCAGATCGAGGAGCAGTTCCTGTCGGTCGACCCCGAGCACAACAAGTTCTGGGCAGCTCCCACCACCGGCTCGGCGACGCTGTTCATGAACCTGCAGCAGAAGCCGTTCGACGACCCGGCCTTCCGCCAGGCGCTCGCCTGGGTGATCGACCGCGACGCCTACGTCGACATCGCCCGCGAGGGTGCCAGCGAGGCCGTCTGGTCGGTGACCGGACTGTCATCGATCCTCGACGACGAGATCCAGCCCGAGTTCAAGGACGTGGACTACTCGGTCGACGCCGAGAAGGCGCGCGATCTGCTCGAGACCGCGGGGTACACCTGGAAGGACGACGCGCTGATCGACCCCGATGGTGCGCCCGTCTCGTTCACGCTCTCCGTCCCCTCCGGGTGGAGCGACTGGAACACCGCGCAGGAGCTCATCGCCGAAGACGTGACCGATGCCATCGGCGCCGAGGTCAAGATCGACATGCCCGACTGGGGCGGCTGGGCGGACCCGCGCGACAACGGCACCTTCTCGGCGATCATCCACTGGCTCGAGGACAGCGGCACGGCCTACGGCCTCTACACCTCGACCATGGACCCGCGCTGGATCTCGGACGGCAAGGCCGGCTTCAACTTCGGCCGCTTCGACGACCCCGAGGCGACGGCCGCGCTGAACTCGTACGCCAACGCCTCGTCCGACGAGGAGCGCACCGCGGCACTCGACACGCTGCAGACGATCTTCGCCGAGCAGGTGCCGGCCATCCCGCTGGGCGCGCACCCGCTGCTGGGCGAGTTCAACACCCGCAACTACGTGGGCTGGCCGTCGGAGGAGGACCCGTACGCGTCCGCCGACCCGACGCAGCAGAACATCGTGCAGATCCTCACGAAGCTCAAGCCCGCCGAGTAAGCACCATCCTGCGGCGCGTTTCGTCTCGCTTCGCTCGCTCAACGACCGGACACC
>NZ_JBLVOH010000036.1:0-8872 GCF_053543675.1 Microbacterium umsixpiens | reverse complement strand
GGGGACGCCCCACCCGAAGGACACCCCCATGCCAG
The DNA here is from genome assembly GCF_053543675.1 of Microbacterium umsixpiens. Lineage (NCBI taxonomy): Bacteria > Bacillati > Actinomycetota > Actinomycetes > Micrococcales > Microbacteriaceae > Microbacterium > Microbacterium umsixpiens. The sequence continues at coordinate 8,837 of NZ_JBLVOH010000036.1, read as the reverse complement.
ACCCCCTGCTCAGCGTGCGCGACTTCTCGGTCGTGTACGACGTCGACCCGCCCGTCGAGGCGGTGAAGAACGTGACCCTCGAACTGCAGCGCGGTGAGATCCTCGGACTCGCCGGCGAGAGCGGATGCGGCAAGACCACGCTCGCCTACGGGGTGCAGCGCCTGCTGCGTGCCCCGGCCGTCATCACCAGCGGCAGCGTGACCTTCCACGATGCGACCGGTGTCGACATCGACATCAATGCGCTCGACGTGGATGCCATGCAGCGGTTCCGCTGGGACAAGGTGTCGATGGTGTTCCAGGGAGCGATGAACGCGCTGAACCCGGTCGCGACGATCGGCTCGCAGCTGGAGGACGTGTTCGAGATCCACCGCCCCGACATGAACCGCAAGCAGCGCCGCGCCGAGGCCGAGGAGCTGCTCGAGATCGTGAAGGTCGGACGCCAGCGCATCCGGTCCTTCCCCCACGAGCTGTCCGGCGGCATGCGCCAGCGCGTGATGATCGCGATGGCCCTCGCCCTGCGGCCCCAGCTCATGGTGATGGACGAGCCGACGACCGCGCTCGACGTGCTGGTGCAGCGGGAGATCCTGAAGCAGATCTCGCAGCTGCGGCACGAGTTCGGCTTCTCGGTGATCTTCATCACCCACGACCTCCCGCTCCTCCTGGAGATCAGCGACCGGATCGCGATCATGCGCGAGGGCGAGATCATCGAGCTCGCGACCGCCGAGCGCATCTGGACCCAGCCCGAGCACGAGTACACGAAGACGCTGCTGTCGTCGTTCCCCCGGTTGACCGGGGAGAGAGGGGGGCTGGTGCGATGACCACCCTCGAATTCCGACACGTCACCAAGGCGTACAACGTCCGCGGCGCCGGACAGATCAAGGCGCTCGATGACGTGAGCTTCACCCTCACCTCCGGCCAGACGATCGGGCTGGTCGGCCAGTCCGGCAGCGGCAAGTCCACCATCGCGAAGATCCTCACCCAGCTCGAGACCCCGACCAGCGGCGAGGTGCTGCTCGACGGCACGCCGATTCCCCGTCGCGGCAAAGGGCTGCGGAAGTACCGGCAGCAGCTGCGCATGGTGTTCCAGGACCCGTTCGCCTCGCTCAACCCGTACCACTCGATCCGCTACCACCTGGAGCGCCCGATCCGCCTCGACGACGTGGTGCCGAAGAAGGAGACCGAGAACGAGGTGCGCCGACTCCTCGACCGTGTGCGGCTGGATGCGGATGCCGTGATCGACCGTCGCCCGCACGAGCTCTCCGGCGGGCAGCGGCAGCGCGTGGCGATCGCCCGCGCCCTGGCCTCGCGTCCCTCGCTCCTGGTCGCCGACGAGCCCGTCTCGATGCTCGACGTCTCCATCCGGCTCGGTGTGCTGAACCTGCTCGCCGACCTGCAGCGCGAGGAGGGGCTCGGCGTGCTCTACATCACCCATGACCTGGCGACCGCCCGCCACTTCAGCGACGAGATCATGGTCCTCAACCAGGGCCGCGTCGTGGAGTACGGCGCCGCCGACGACGTGATCCTCGACCCGCAGGACCCGTACACGCGCGAACTGCGATCGGCTTCCCCCGACCCGGACAAGTTCTTCGCACAGGCAGCATCGACCGGAGGCGCATTGTGAGCACCGCGTTCCCCCAGCTCGACGACGACGACCTCGTCGCGCGCGACGCCCTCGAGGTCGGCACCACCGCGACCACGGCCGAGCGCGGAAGCCGCAAGGTCCCGTGGCGCTTCTTCGCCGGACGCGCGGGCTTCTACCTGTTCACCCTGTGGGCGGCCATCACGATCAACTTCTTCCTGCCGCGCCTCATGAAGGGCGACGCGGTCAGCTCCTACCTCGCGCGCAACCGCAGCGTGAGCCCCGAGGCCGAGGAAGCGCTGCGCATCCTGCTCGGAATCGACACCGACAAGTCGATCTGGCAGCAGTACATCGAGTACTGGGGGATGCTGCTGCGTGGCGACCTCGGCATCTCGACGCTGCACGGCCTGCGCCCGGTCGCCGAGGTGCTCGCCGCCGCGCTGCCCTGGACGCTGGGACTCGTCGGCATCGCGACGATCATCTCGTTCACGATCGGCACGGTCGCGGGTGCGATCGTGGGGTGGAAGCGCGGCAGCAGGCTCGACGCGATCATCCCCGTCACGACGTTCTTCAACACCATCCCGTACTTCTGGCTCGGGCTCATCGCGATCGCGATCTTCTCGTCGACCCTGAAGTGGTTCCCCTCCTCGCACGCCTACGACAAGGGGCAGTCCCCGGAGTGGAGCTTCGACTTCATCGGCCAGGTGATCATGCACGGCACTCTGCCGGCGCTGACCATCGTGGTCGCGTCGCTCGGCGGCTGGGTGCTCGGCATGCGCAACATGATGCTGACCGTGCTCGACGACGACTACATCACGGTCGCGCAGGCGAAGGGCATGCCCAACAAGCGGGTGCTCTGGGGTTATGCCGCCCGCAACGCGGTGCTGCCGCAGATCCAGAGCTTCGCGCTGTCGATCGGTTTCATCGTCGGCGGCACGATCGTGATGGAGATGGTGTTCAGCTACCCGGGCGTGGGGAAGCTCCTGCTCGACGCGACCAACGCCAAGGACTTCGCCCTCATGCAGGGCGTGTTCCTCGTGATCACGCTGTCGGTGCTCGTGGCCAACATCCTCGCGGATGTCGTCTACGCCTACCTCGACCCGCGCACGCGCCAGATGGAGTCCTGACATGACCGTTCCCACCACCGCAGCGAGCACAGCGCCCGACGGATCGGCCGTCGTCTCCGGAATGCCCGAGACCGCGACCCTGCGCACTCCGCCCGCCGGCGCACCGCCGCGCAAGACGTTCTGGTCCCAGCTCGCCCAGGCGTTCGCGATGTTCCGCAACCCCAAGTCGATCGCCGGGCTCATCATCCTCGGGGTGTTCGTGCTCGTCGCGATCCTCGCCCCGTGGATCGCCCCCTACGGGCCCACCCAGAAGGACCGCACGGCGCTCCGCCAACCGCCCTCCTGGGAGCACTGGCTGGGCACGACCCATATGGGGGAGGACGTGCTGAGCCAGATCATCTACGGCACCCGTGGCGTGATCGTCGTCGGCTTCCTCGCCGCCTTCATCGCCACGATCATCGCCATCACGATCGGTGTGATCGCCGGCTACGTGCGCGGTTGGAAGAGCGAGTCGCTCTCGGCGCTGACCAACGTGTTCCTGGTGATCCCCGGCATCCCGCTCATCATCATCATCGCCTCGCAGTTCGAGAACCCGCCGCTGATCGTGATCGCCGCGGTGCTCGGGCTCACCGGGTGGGCGTGGGGTGCGCGCGTGCTGCGCGCCCAGACGATGTCGCTGCGCAACCGCGACTTCATCCAAGCTGCCCGGGCCAACGGCGAGCCGCTGCGCCGGATCATCACGGTCGAGATGCTGCCGAACCTCATGGCGCTCATCGCCTCGAGCTTCGTCGGCACCGTGACGGCGGCCATCCTCGGTCTCACGACCCTGGCCTTCATCGGCGTGATCCCGGTGAGCAACCTCAACTGGGGCACCATCCTGTTCTGGGCGCAGCAGAACGGCGCGTTCCCGCGGCTGTGGTGGTGGTACGTGCCCGCAGGGCTCTGCATCGCGATCATCGGCGTCGCCCTCTCGCTCATCAACTTCGGCATCGACGAGTACGTCAACCCGCGCCTGCGCTCCGCGGGCGAGCGGGCCAGGGCGATGAAGAAGAAGGGGCTGAACGTGAACGACGCCGTCACGGCCGTCCGCAGCGTGCCCCTGCCGCCGAAGAGCCCCGATCCCGTAACGTCGGCGGCCTCGCCCGACACCTCCGACTCCTCGAAGACCTCGACCCAGAACACGAAGTGATGACCTCTCAGACCCTGACCACCGTTCTTCCCTACCAGGACCCCGCGCTCTCGATCCCCAAGCGCGTGGCCGACCTCCTCAGCCGGATGACGCTCGAGGAGAAGGTCGGGCAGATGCTGCAGCTCGACGCGCGCGACGACCTCGACGACCACATCGCCCGGCGGCACGCCGGCTCGATCCTGCACACCTCTCCCGAGCGCATCCTGCGGGCCAACGAGCTGACGGCGCAGACCCGGCTCCGCATCCCGCTGCTCGTGGCGGAGGACTGCATCCACGGGCACTCGTTCTGGCCGGGAGCCACGATCTACCCGACCCAGCTGGGCATGGCCGCGTCATGGGACGCTGACCTGCTCGAGCGCGTCGCCCGCGCGACGGCCGAGGAGGTGGCGATCACCGGCATCCACTGGACCTTCTCGCCCGTGCTGTGCATCGCCCGCGACCTGCGCTGGGGTCGCATCAGTGAGACCTTCGGCGAAGACCCGTTCCTGATCGGCGAGCTGGCATCGGCGATGGTGCGCGGTTACCAGGGCGACGGCCTCGATGATCCCACCGCGATCCTCGCGACCGCCAAGCACTTCGCCGGATACTCCGAGACCCAGGGCGGGCGCGATGCGAGCGAGGCCGACATCTCGCGGCGCAAGCTGCGCTCCTGGTTCCTGCCGCCGTTCGAGCGCGTCGCCCGCGAGGGATGCCGCACGTTCATGCTCGGCTACCAGACCACCGACGGCGTGCCGATCACGACGAACGACTGGCTGCTCAGCGACGTGCTGCGTGGCGAGTGGGGGTACGCCGGCACGCTCATCACCGACTGGGACAACGTCGGACGCATGGTGTGGGAGCAGCGGATCCAGCCCGACATCACGCACGCGGCCGCTGCGGCGGTGCGGGCCGGCAACGACATGATCATGACGACGCCCGCCTTCTACGAGGGGGCACTGGATGCCGTGGCGAAGGGGATGCTCGCCGAGGACGCCTTCGACGCCGCAGCCGCCCGCATCCTCACGCTCAAGTTCGAGCTCGGACTCTTCGAGAACCCGCGGTTGCCGGGCACCGAGCTGGATGCCGTGGTGGGCAGCGCCGCGCATGCCGAGCTGAACCTCGAGACGGCCCGCCGCTCGCTCGTGCTGCTCGAGAACGACGGGGTGCTGCCGCTCGACCCCGCAGCGCCGCTGAAGGTCACGGTCACCGGGCCGCTCGCCGACGACGCGCAGACGCAGCTCGGCGACTGGGCCGGCGGCTCGGGTCAGGCCGGGTGGCTCGACGGACAGCCGCGCGAGATGATCACGACTGTGCTCGACGGTCTGCAGGCGATCGACGGCTGGACCGTCACCCACGCTCGCGGTGCCGACATCCTCACGCTCGAGGAAGACCCCAAGGGTCCGTTCTTCCCCGACAAGCAGCCGCGGCCGCCGGTGGTCAAGGCCTGCGAGCCGGATGCGGAGCTGATCGCGGAAGCCGTGGCGGCGGCATCCGTCTCCGACGTGGTCGTGGCGGTCGTGGGTGACCGGATCGAGCTCGTCGGCGAAGGCCGCTCGACCGCGACGCTCGAGCTGATCGGCGGGCAGAACGCGCTGATCGACGCCCTCATCGCGACCGGGATGCCCGTCGTCATCGTGCTGCTCGCCTCGAAGCCGCTCGTGCTCCCGGCATCCGCGTCCCGGGCTGCCGCCGTGATCTGGGCGGCCAACCCGGGCATGCAGGGTGGCCGTGCGCTCGCCGAGGTCATCTCGGGAGCCGTCGAGCCGTCGGGCCGCCTGCCGATCTCGTTCGCCCGCCACGTGGGCCAGCAGCCGACGTACTACAACCAGATCCGCGGACAGCACGGCGACCGCTATGCCGACCTCACGCAGTCGCCCGCCTGGGCGTTCGGCGAGGGGCTGTCGTACACCACGGTGGAGTACTCCGACCTGGAGCTGGAGGCGACCTCCCTGGGGGAGTCCGACACGATCGTCGGCCATGTCACGGTGTCGAACACCGGCACGCGGCCGGTGCGCGAGACCGTGCAGGTGTACGTGCGCGACTCCGTCACGAGTGTCAGCTGGACCGACAAGGAGCTGAAGACCTACCGCCAGGTCGACATCGCTCCGGGGGAGTCCGCCCGCGTGCGCGTGGAGCTTCCGGTCGCCGACTGCTCGATCGTGGACGCTGCCGGCGCGCGTCTGGTCGAGGCCGGCGCGTTCGAGCTGCTGGTGGGTCCGAGCTCGCGCGACGAGGTGCTCCTCTCCGCCGACTTCGAGGTGCGCTGACCCGGCGGCGGCCGGGTCAGTCCTGCAGCCGCTGCGGGCCCACGCCCTGGGTCGCGAGGGCGTCGTCGGGGTTGAGCAGTCCGCACGCCTTCATCGACAGGCAGCCGCAGCCGATGCATCCGGTGAGTTCGCGTTCGAGGCGCTCGATGCCCTCGCGGCGCTTCTCGAGTTCGCGCTTCCAACGTCGTGAGGCGCGTTGCCAGTCGGCGTGGCTCGGGGTCTCGGTGAGCGGCACGTCGGCGAAGGCCGTCTGCACGTCGGACAGCGGGATACCGAGGCGTTTGGCGACCGTGATGAGCGAGACCCGCCGCAGCATGTGCCGGGCGTAGCGGCGCTGATTGCCGGGCGTGCGGGTCGAGGCGATGAGGCCGAGCGACTCGTAGAAGTGCAGGGCGGAGGCGGCGACCCCGGTGCGTCGGGTCATCTCGCCGATCGTCAGCGGCTCGTCGGGTGCGTGCGGGCTCATCCGGATGCCTCTCCCTCGATTTGACCTCAAGTGTACTTGAGGTTTTACGGTTGTCCTGTGGCCCCGAAATGGGCCGATCTACCCGAACGAGGACAGCGTGACCCGAACGAAGACCCCGCGATGACCTATGTGATCGCTCTGCCGTGCGTCGATGTGAAGGACAAGGCCTGCATCGACGAGTGCCCCGTCGACTGCATCTACGAGGGGGAACGGTCGTTGTACATCCACCCCGACGAGTGCGTGGATTGCGGCGCCTGCGAACCGGTGTGCCCGGTCGAGGCCATCTACTACGAAGACGACCTGCCCGATGAGTGGCAGGACTACTACAAGGCGAACGTCGAGTTCTTCGACGAGATCGGCTCGCCCGGAGGCGCCGCCAAGACGGGGATGCTCGCCTTCGACCACCCGATCATCGCCGCGCTCGCACCCCAGGGGGAACACGCATGACCGTCGCCGAACCGCGCATCGCGATCGTCGGAGCAGGGCCGGCCGGCATCTACGCCGCCGACATCCTCCTCGGACTCGCACCGACCGCGTCGATCGATCTGTTCGAGAAGCTTCCCGCGCCCTACGGTCTGGTCCGTTACGGCGTCGCCCCGGATCATCCGCGCATCCGCAAGATCACCGATGCCCTGCACGACGTGCTCGTGAACCCGCGCATCCGGCTGCTGTGCAACGTCGAGATCGGCGTCGACGTCGAGATCGAAGACCTCCGCGCGGCCTACGACGGGGTGATCGTGGCGACGGGAGCCGACCTGGATGTGCACCTCGACATTCCCGGCATCCACCTGCCCGGCTCCTTCGGCGCGGCCGATTTCGTGTTCTGGTACGACGGGCATCCGGATGCTCCGCGCACCTGGCCCCTGGAGGCGGAGTCGGTCGCCGTCCTCGGAGCGGGCAACGTCGCCCTCGACGTGACGCGCATCCTCGCGAAGCACGCCTCCGCGCTGACCCACACCGACACTCCGGATACCGTGCTCGATCAGCTCGCCGCCAGCCCGCTGCGCGACGTGCACCTGTTCGCCCGGCGCGGTCCTGCTGACGTGCGGTTCTCGGCGATGGAGCTGCGCGAGCTGGCTGAGCAGGACGACGTCGACGTGATCGTCGACCCGGATGAGCTCGCCCTGGACGAGCACGCCGAGCGGATGGTCGCGCAGTTCTCCCAGCGCCGCATCATCGTGCGCACCATGACCGAGTGGGCTGCGCTCGACCCGGCGGGCCGCACGGCTTCACGCCGCATCCACCTGCACCTGCGACAGCGTCCCGTGCGCCTCCTCGGCACGGATCGCGTGACCGGCATCGAGATGGAGCGCACCGCATCCGACGAGCTGGGCCGGATGGTCGGCACCGGCGAGCTGCTGCGCTACGACGTCGGAGCCGTGTACCGGGCCGTGGGCTACCGTTCGACGCCCGTTCCCGGGATGCCGTTCGACGCCGATCTCGGAGTGGTCCCGCACGCCGAGGGACGCGTCGTGGATGCGGCGGGCGCACCGATCCCGCGACTGTACGCGACCGGCTGGATCAAGCGCGGGCCGGTCGGGCTCATCGGCTCGACCAAGTCGGATGCCGCGCAGACCGTGCGTCACCTCGTCGACGACCTCGCCGACGCCGAGCCGACGGCATCCGGGGCGGACCCGCTCGCCCACGTCGACCACGCCGTCGACCTGGACGGCTGGCTGCGCATCGATGCCGCCGAGCGCGGTGCCGGTGCGGAACGCGGACGGGAGCGGACGAAGCTCGTCGACCGCGCGGAGATGCTCGCGCACGCGAAACTGGAGCAGATGACGGAGGCCGTCCGATGACCGCGACACCCGTACCCACCCCGGTCGGCGAAGGGCTCAAGGCCGCGTTCCGTACGCACCCCGCGGGGGTGGCGATCATCACAGCATCCACTCCGGAGGGTCCGGTGGGGCTCACGGCGTCGAGCGTGGCGTCCGTGGCGGTCGACCCCGCCGCGATCGTGTTCTCGGTCACGAGGGCCACCGGCTCGGCCGGTGCGATCCTGGGCGCGGACACGTTCGTCGTCCACCTCATCGACGATGAGCACTCCGACCTGGCGCAGAGCTTCGCCGTCAGCGGCTCCGAGCGCTTCACGCCTGAGCAGGGCTGGTCGGCGCTCGAGACCGGTGAGCCGCACCTCGCCGCGGCACGGGCCGCGCTGCGCTGCCGCACCCTGCAGACCGTGGCCGTCGGTTCGTCGACGGTCGTGATCGCCGAGGTCCTCGAGGTGCTCGCCGGGCCGCAGGGCCGTCCGCTCGTCTACCTCGACCGCCGCTTCCACGCCCTCCCG
>NZ_JBLVOH010000035.1:13184-13715 GCF_053543675.1 Microbacterium umsixpiens | reverse complement strand
CGGGGCGTCTGGACCGGCTGCGCGGCGACAACGTCGGCTTCGTCTTCCAGCAGTTCAACCTGCTGCCGGGGCGCACCGCACTCGACAACGTGATGATGCCCCTCGGCCACGCGAAGGGGAGGGTGTTCTGGAACCGTCGGCAGATCGCCGCGGACATGCTCGATCGGGTGGGACTCGGGCACAGGGTCGGGCAGATCGCCGACAAGCTCTCCGGCGGTGAGCAGCAGCGGGTCGCGATCGCCAGGGCACTGGTGCGCAGGCCCGTGCTGATCCTCGCGGACGAGCCGACGGGCGCGCTCGACATCGACACCGGCGCATCCGTCATGTCGCTCCTCGACGAGGTCGCCACGGAGACGGACGCCGCGCTGGTCACCATCACGCACGACCTCCACGTCGCGGCCCGCGCGCGCCGGCACTACCGCCTGGATGCCGGACGCCTGGAGACCGCGGACCTCAGTCGCGCGTTCGAAGCCTCGACCCTCGCGGCTTCCGTGCCCTCCGCTCCGGCACCGCCCGTGACCGTGGCGCCGG
>NZ_JBLVOH010000035.1:11227-13164 GCF_053543675.1 Microbacterium umsixpiens | reverse complement strand
CGCCCGTGGCAGCGGCGCCCGCATCCGAGGTCGTGTCGTGACCGGCTTCCTCGGCGCGCTCTCCGACGCGTGGGCCGAGATCCGCGTCCACAAGCTCCGGGTGCTGCTCAGCCTGATCGGCATCGCCGTGTCGGTCGGAGCACTCACGGCAGTCGTGGCGATCTCGGAGTATCAGCGACAGTTCCAGGCGGAGCAGTCCGACCGCTGGGGAGGGCGCGCGGCCACCATCGTCGTAGCCGCGAGCACGGCCGACGGCACCCCTGTGGACGCCGATGACTTCGACGCCCGCTTCAGCCGCGTCTCGGAGCGATTCGGTTTCAGCCACACGGCGCGCATCGCGCAGGGGGTCATGCTGGACGCGCAGCTGCCGGAGGGCGTCACTCCGGTCCCCGCGCGCATCATGGATCCCGCCTATTCGCAGATCCACCGCGAGCAGCTTCTCGAGGGGCGCTGGTTCCTCGACTCCGATCTGGAGGCCCTGGCCCCGCCGGTGGTCATCACGGAGGCGCTGTGGGAGCGTCTGGGACGCGTGCCCCTGACGCAACATCCGACCGTCGTGTTCGATGGTCCGGCCGGAGGCACCTATCAGGTGATCGGCATCGTTCCTCGGCAGGGCTTCGGCGACGAGGAGCTGCGGGTCGACCTGCTCTACGATGCGTATCGCTCTCGCGTGGACGCCCTGCCGCCGGATGCGACGACCCAGTACGAGGTCTGGGTGGGCGCTCAGCAGGCTGACCAGATCGGACCGGTGCTGGCGATGGATCTGCGCGCAGGGCTGCCGGAGGGGCAGACGGTCTCGGTGAGCCGCACCGACTGGGCGGCTCAATCGGGCGCCATGGATGCGCAGGCCACGTTCGAGATGATCACGGGCGGAATCGCCGCCCTGATCCTCGCGCTCGGGGCCCTGAGCCTGATCAACATCCAGCTGGTCGCCATGCGTCAGCGCGTGCGTGAGATCGGGGTCCGACGTGCTTTCGGCGCCAGTTCGGGGCGGGTGTTCTTCGCCGTGTTCCTGGAGAGTCTCGTCGCCACGACGGTCGCCGGAGTGATCGGGATCGCGATCGTCGTCGCGGTGCTGCGCTCGGACTGGATCGTCACCTCGATGTTCTACGGCATCCAGGACGTGCCGCCGTTCCCGATGCGGGCTGCACTCATCGGACTCGTCGCCTCGGTGATCGTCGGCGCGGTGTCGGGTTTCATCCCCGCTCTCGTCGCGCTGCGGGTGAAGGTGATCGACGCGATCCGCTTCTGACGCACACACCGGGCGGGCGGCGTCGGGTGGAAGAATGTGAGGATGCCTGAGCTCGAGTACCGCGTCGCCGACCTGTCCCTCGCCGAAGCCGGCCGTCACCAGCTGCGCCTCGCCGAGAACGAGATGCCGGGATTGATGTCTCTCCGGGAGGAGTTCGGTGCGGCGCAGCCGCTGAAGGGCGCCAGGATCGCCGGCTCGCTGCACATGACCGTGCAGACGGCGGTGCTCATCGAGACGCTCGTGGCGCTCGGCGCGGAGGTGCGGTGGGCGAGCTGCAACATCTTCTCCACTCAGGACGAAGCGGCCGCCGCCGTCGTGGTCGGCCCGGGCGGTACGGTCGACGCCCCGGCGGGCGTGCCGGTCTTCGCCTGGAAGGGGGAGACGCTCGAGGAGTACTGGGCGTGCACCGAGCGCATCTTCGACTGGTCGTCGACGGGATTCGACGGTCCGAACCTCATCCTCGACGACGGCGGCGACGCCACGCTGCTCGTTCACAAGGGCGTCGAGTTCGAGAAGGCGCGCGCGGTCCCGGCGACGACGGAATCCGACTCGCACGAGTTCTCGGTCATCCTCGAGCTGCTGCGCGGGTCGCTCGCGTCGTCGACCGACCGCTGGACGAAGCTCGCTGCCGGGCTCATCGGGGTGACGGAGGAGACCACCACCGGCGTGCATCGTCTCTATGAGC